>JAJXXN010000219.1 GCA_021781075.1 Acidobacteriota bacterium
CATGGGGCAGGTCCTCGCCGGGGACGCCGAGCTTGCGCGGCGTTCCCGCCCTGCCCATGGCAAGAATAACGGCGCGCGCGCGCAAGGGGCCGACAGAGGTCCGCAGGAGGAAGCTGCCGTCGTCTTCGCGGTGGACTGCCTCCGCGCCTGTGCCGGTGCGGATGTTGAGCTCGGCGCGCGACATGACCTTGGCCCAGAAGGCGAGCAGTTCTTCCTTGCTGAGCTGGGTTTTGTGGAAGCGGCCATAAAGTGGAAACTCCACGGGGCTGGTCATCACCAGTTTCTGGCGCGGGTACTTTGAGACGGTGCCACCGACCTCTTCTCGCTCCAGTGTCAGCGCCTTCAGCCCGTGCTCGCTGGCGCGCAGGCTGGCGCTGATGCCGGCTGGGCCCGCTCCGACGATGATGAGGTCGTAGAGGTCGGATGCGGGCAGCGCACCCCGCAGGTCGCCGAGGCGCGCGGCCACAATGTCGGTGCAGGTCACGGCCTGCGTGACGGCGTTTTTGATCAGCGCAAGCCCGCCAAGTTCCCCGGCAATGAAGAGATTTGGAATGCTGGTTTCGTATTCGCTCGAGAGGTAGGGCATGTCGGCGCTGGCGCTGGCCTTGGCCATGACCATGGTGATGGCGCCGACCGGGCACTCTTCCGCGCACAGGCCGTGGCCAATGCACTTGTAACCCTTCACGATTGCGGCCTTGCCGTTGAGCACGGTGAGCACGTCGCCCTCGGGGCAGGCGTCCACGCAGGTGCCGCAGCCGATGCAGGAGTCAACGTGGATGTGCGGGTGCTGCGCCTTGGGGCCGTCGGAGAAGAGGCTTGCCTTTTCCGCGGCGGCGCGCGCAGCCGCCTCCTTGCGCTTGTTCATAATCATGTAGCGCAGCACAAATGCGCCGACGACAGCCGCGGCAATCAACCAGCTCCAAAGAGTGTCCATGAATCAGAAGTACCCCATGCGGATTGCGTTGACGATATGGACCAGCGCGAGCACTACAAAGGCGTAGCTGAACGGGCGGTGAATGATGTGCCAGAGATGAAAGATGCGCTGGGCGCGGTCGAGGAAGAGAATGCGCTTGGAGAGCGCAGCCTTGGCGCGGATCTGGCGGATGATGGCCTCCAGTTCCGGTGTTCCCATGCGCAACAGGCCGCCGAGCGAAAGCACCACCAGGGCGTGGCCCATCTCCTTGCGCCGCAGCCTGGCGAGTTTCAACGGGCGCGCGAGGTCGAGGAGAAACATTTCCGCCAGGATGAGCAACACGGGGGAATTGCGCACGTGCTCGGCGCTGGGCATGGCGAAGATTTTTTGCAGGTACATGGGGTCGAAGAGCGACTGTTTGGCGAGTGCGTCGGCAAGCTCGTCCTCGCGTGCCTCCAGTTCCTGGTACGAAAGCTCGGCGGCGTTGAGCGAGCGCGGAATTTGCGAGTAGAGGTAGCGGCCGATGACGCCGCTGAGCGCGACCGCCAGCATGATCCAGAATGCCGCGCCTGCCACGTTGTTGAATTTGAAGGATGCGTGGAAGGCGATGAGGACTGGGGCGGAGACGCCGATGATGACGTGAAAATCCATCCACTGGCGCGCGGTGCCGATGCGGCCGAGGAAGGGCATGGCCTTGCGCAGCGCGTAGAGGAAGAGGACGCAGAAGAGCACCGTGCCAAAGATGCCGAGGTTGATGCCGATCAGTCCGCTGGGGCGCAGCAGGTCGTATTTATCGGAGAAGGGCCGCTGGTCAATGGGGAGCGTGTAGTAATCAAATCCATACACGGCCAATGCGATGCAAAGCAGCGCGAGCGAGGCAGCAACGAGGACGACGCGTGTTTTGTGCTTGTTCATCGCGCGGGCGCGTGCCGCCGCGGCGGGGTTGGGCAAAGTGGCTCCGTGTGCCATGGTGCGGTCTACTCCTTGCCGGCGGGGGGATTGGCGCCGCCGGGGTTTTTGGGGGTTTGAGAATCGCCGGGATCCGTGTTGTTCTTGTTGGCCGGGTCCTTGTGCACGGTGACGTTTGTGGACTGCTCGGCCTCGGTGGTGAAGGCGCGATAGTTTTTGAAGGTGTGTTCATTGCGCCAATGCTGCTTCTGGGTTTCCAGGTCGATTCGCGCCGTGGCCGGCAGCATTACGCGCGCATCGCGGTACTCAAAGGGCGAATACTCGACCTGGACGGCGAGATCCTTGAGCCCGATGTCGAGCATGGCGTGGGAAAGGTTGGAGTCAATGCGGAGAATCTGCGCGGTCTGCTGTTCAACGTAGGCGGTGCCCGCGATGTCAAGTGCGAACTCACGGTCGCGCAGGGCCAGGCCAGCGGGGGAACGTGTGCCTGGGATGTGCGTGAAGTGAATTGGAACCACCGTGCGGCCATCCTCGAGCGCCGGCGCCCCGATGGTGAAATCAAAACTGTTCCTGTAATAAGGATGGAAGACGAGCAGCAACGAGGAGAACCCGTTGGTGAGCAGCATGGGCGTGTTATTGGCTTTGTCGCTGGATTTTTCAAGCCTCGACTCGGTCAATTGAAAATCATCGCTTGCGCCCTGGATGAGGATGAAGTAATCAAAGCTGCTGTGGACGGTGTCTTCCGGCTTGCCGTTGGAATGGAGCTTCTGTTGCTTGACCTCCTCGGTGCAGTGGAGGTCGGCAAGCTGGCCAAGGTAGGTGACTACCTGTTGCTCCACGCGGTCGATGAGCGGGGCATTGGAGGCGGGCCGTGGGTTCTCCGGTGCGATGAAGGCCGGCTGGGCGGCATGAGGGCCGCCGGCGCATAGCGCCGTAGACAACAGGGCAACTGCAACTCGAATTGGGTTATTTGTGGGCGGCAAGTACGTTCATCCTTTTCTTGGCGCGATTGTCGAAGCGGTAGCCGATGCTGTTGAACCATTGGTTGTAGTCCATGTTGCCACCGCGCTGGGTGGTGAAGCTGGTCTCAAAAAAGTAGTGCGGGCCGAGGTTGGTGTCGAGTGTCGCGGTGCCAAACCAACTGGCGGTGTTGGTGGTGAGCGAGGCGCCGGTGTACATCCACTTGCCGCCCTGCACGTTCATGCTGAGGCGATCGGTGATGCTGCGCGATAGGGTGAAGGTGTTGTAGGTTCCGCCGGCAAAGGTGCTGTTGAACTTCGAGTAGCGCGCGTCGGCGGTGAGGCCGGTCTTCCAGATGTTGGACATGGTGGCGCCAAATTGATAATTGGAGGAACTGCTTGTGTCGGTGGATGCGTGGCTTTGGCCGATGGTGAAGTAGGTGGTGATGTGCCGTGGCAGCTCAAAACGCGCGCCGCCACTGAATCCCTGGAACAGATATTTGTCGAGCAGGCCGGTGCCGACCAGGGTTGGGTCGTAGGTTGGCACGTCGCGGAAGTAGGTGTGGTTCAATTCGAGTGAGACGCGGCGGCCGGCCATCACCTGCATGGTGAAGAGGCTTTGGCCCAGTCCCGGGCTTACGTTGGGCGTGCCGGGGTTTGCCAGTGGCTCATCAATGCGCATGGCATGGTAGAGCGTGAAGCTGCGCTTGTAGGAGAGTGTGGTCTCGGTGAACCCGTATGGGTTGTTGACCGACCAGTTGTACATTTCAACGCCGCCGCCCAGGGTGAACGAATAACGGAAGCTGTCAAAGTCGCCGCCGTGGGTGTTGAGGAAGAGCCCGCCGATTTTGTTTTGCGGGTTGTAATTCCAGGCCGTGGGGTCGGGCGTGGAGCCGGCAAAGATGCCGGCGATGGTTTTGCGCGCGAGGTTGTGCGCGTAATAGCCGCCGTCGATGGCGTCGAGGCTGGTGGCCCAGGGCAGGTAAAGGCGCCCGACGCCGGCAGTCCAATGCGCCTGCGGATTGACGTAGGTCAGGCTCATCTCATAGGTGCGGTCGATTAGGTCCTGCAGCGTGGTCGCTGTCGTGGCGGTTGAATTTTGAAAATAACCCCGCCAAAACCCATTGATGTTCCAGTGCGTGCCGAAGAGGCGGGTGGCATCAAGGCGCACGACCATGCCGTACGCATTGGTGTTGAAGGAGTTTGAGCCGAGGCCCTGAATCTGGCTGAGGTCAAAGCCGAGGCGGCCACGAATCTGGTTGATCTCCGGGATGGGCGGCTGGGGAACAGCCTCGCGCACTTCTTCATCGAGCGGGTCGCCGGTGGTGAAGCTAACCGTCATGGGATAAACGCGCGTGTTGCCGAGCGACTGCTTCTCAATCAGTTTTTCCACGTCAGCCTGTGCCAGGTAGACGACATCATCCGTGGTGAGTGGGCGCGTGGTGTCATGCACCTCGCAGACGGCGGAGTTTGTGGCAACACTGACGACCGTGAGATGGGCCAGCACATTGGAGGCGGCTGTGTTGTTGAAGTCGTTGTCCTGCCGCTCTTCGCCTGCCTTGAAGGGTTTGCGCAGCTCAAGCTGTGAGCCCTCAGCCAGGCCAGCATCGCGCCCGCCATCAATATAGATCTCATTCTCATTCACATAGCGGATGTGGAATGAGGAGCGCACCTGGTCCGCCGCGGAAGTTGCCTTGGTTTGTGGCGCGGTATTTTCCTGCGTGAGGGACAGGCCGAATCCGATGCCCGGCGTGGCTATTGCGCCCAGCAGCAGTATGGCAGCCCCGGCCCGGGATGGAGCAAGCTTTCTCATAGACCTCTCCGGACATGGACGCTGTTGGCATGGATGGCGCCGCCGCCACCGCCGCCCGCATTGGCATGGCATGCGTAGCAGTTGACGCTGTTGTACACATAGCCACTGACGCCCTGGTGCTGATTGTCAGTCTTGGCCTTGGTATGGCAGTTGGTGCAGGTGAAGACCGAGTAATCATTGGCGTTGGTATGGCAGGTTGAGCAAACACCGTTGGCGCCTCCGTGGTTCATGTCGAACCATGTGTGGTTGAAAGTGGCGCCCGACCAGGAGGTGGTGTTGTGGCAGACCTGGCAGGTTGTGGGGAAGCCTGCGGTGATGTGGTTGGGGTTGGTGGTTGAGTTGTACTGCGCGCTGTGGCAGGCGTAACAGGCCGTCGGCGTGCCCGCGTACACATTGTTGATGTGGCACTGCGCGCAGGGCACGCTGACGTGCGCGCCGGTCAGGGGAAACGGCGTGTTGTTGTGGTTGAAGCTGGCCGGGGACCACGCCGTGGTCGAGTGGCAAACGTCGCACGTAGTCGGGAAACCCGCGGAGGCGTGGTTGGGGTTGTTGGTGTTGTTGTAATCCTTCATGTGGCAGCCCGAGCAGGTGGTGGGCAGCGTGGTGTAGTTGTTGTTCACGTGGCAGGTGGCGCAGGGCACGCTCTTGTGCGCGCCGGTGAGCGGAAAGGACGTGTTGTTGTGGTTGAAGCTGGCCGGTATCCATCCCGCGGTCGAGTGGCAGACGGAACAATCCGTCGGGAATCCCGCCGTGAGGTGGTTGGGGTTGTTGGTCTTGTTGTAGTCCGCCTTGTGGCACGAGTAACAATCCGATGGCGTGCCCTGGTAAACGTTGTTGATGTGGCAGGCCGTGCAGGCAAGCGTGGCATGCATGCCCGTCAGTGCGTAGCCGGTGTATTTGAAGTGGTCAAAGGCCGCCCCGAACCAACTGTCCATGGTGTGGCAGGTTTGGCAGGTGATGGGGAATTTGGCGGTGACGTGGTTGATCACCGGGGTCAGGTAATCCTTCTGGTGGCAACTGTAGCACTCAGTTGAAAGCCCGGTGTATTGCCCCGTGGCCGCGCCCGTGTGGCAGGCCACGCAATCCAGCAGCGCGTGCGCGCCGATGAGCGGAAAGCGGTTGGCGTGGTCCTGTATCTGCTTCATGGTGACGTTCCAGCCCTTGACGGAGTGGCACTTCGCGCAATCGGAACCGAACTGGCCGCGATGAATGTCGGCGTGGCATTGTGAGCAGGTCTCGCTCACCTTGCTGAAGGCCAATGAGGTGTGGCACCTCATGCAGGGCACCTGCCGGTGCATCCCCACCAGCGGATAACTTGTCTGGCTGTGATTGAACTCCGGGATGCCGCGGATGGGCTTCCAACTTGTATAGGTGTGGCAGTTTTGGCAGGGAATATTGATCGGCCCGTGCGGGTTCATCACCTTGGCTTTCGGCGTTTCCGTTGCCTGCTGGCCCTTTGCCGAGATCAACAATAGCGCAATGCCGGCGAGCGCGAGGCAATTGACAAGGACGATGAGCCGGTTTGGGCGATGAGGGGCTTGCTTCATAGTGCACCTGCCGTTGGTTCAAGGATTGTGAGGGGCGACCAAGCTGGCGCGCCGGTTGCATGGGACGAAACCTTCCCTTGCGGCACACCATCCGAGTGGCAGGCCGAGCACTCTTTGGGCGTGGGCTTGTAAAAGAGGACCATCTCTCCAGCCACTTCCTTCTTCAGGGTGTGGCATGACTTGCACGGTGTGTTCTGGTGCCCGCCCTTGAGCGAGAAGCTCGTTTTCTCATGGTCGAAAAGCGAGGGCTTCCACTTGTTGGTGTTGTGGCAGCCAGCACAGTCCATGGCGCGCGCGCCGAATTGCGTCGAGTGGGGGTTCTTGTGGCAGTCGGAGCAAAGCTGCGGGGCCCTGGCAAAATCCACATGCAGCAGCGAGTGCTCAAGGTTCGGTGGCACGTGGCAGGCGCGGCACTCCACGGCGCGGTGGCTGCCCAGCAGAGAAAATTTGGTGGAGTCGTGATTGAAGCGTGTCAGGTCCTGCCATTCCCTGGTTGAGTGGCAGGCTTCACAGCCGAGGGCCTTGCCCTGCGCCTTGACCGTCATGCGGCTGGCAAACTCGCCGTGATGCACGTCGTCGTGACAGGTTGTGCAATCGAGGCTTGTGAAATGGAAGACCGCGGCCTGTGAATCAACGCGTGGCTTATGGCACTCATTGCAGGGCACGGCGACGTGCCCGCCCGTCAGCGGAAAGCGCAGCTTATTGTGCTCGGCGAGCTTGAAGTTGGTGCTCTTCCAGGTCAAACCCTTGTGACATTGCTCGCAGCGGTTTTTGTACGGCGCGCCGGCAAACTGGCCGTTGTGTGGATCCTTGTGGCAGTCAGTGCATTGCGCAAATTTGATTTTGTACTGCGTGGCACGCCCCTGCGGCGTGTGGCAGCTTGCGCACTGCACGTTGGCGTGCGGGCCGGTGAGCGGGTACTTTGTCGTGGCGTGGTTGGCTGCGCTGAATGTCGAGGGCTTCCAATCCTTGACCGTGTGGCAGCCCTCGCACTTGCCGCCGTCGGGCCGCTGCTTGAACTGGCCGCCGTGCACATCCTGGTGGCAGTCCGCGCATTGGCCGTGCGCAAAATGCTGGTTGAAATTGACCGTCTTGTGGCAGGTGACGCAGCCAACCTGGGTATGCCTGCCGAGCAGCGGAAATGAGGTCTTCGAATGGTCAAACGTTGTGACAAAGCTCGATTTCCTCCACGTCGCAGTGGTGTGGCAGCTTTCGCACGGCTTGGTGAACTCGCCGTGATGCGGGTCGGCGTGGCAGCTTGAGCAGGTGGAGAAGCCCAGCCCGGTGTAGCGCGGCTTGCCATCGGCGCCGGCGGTATGGCACTTGGCGCAGGCCACTTCGCGGTGCATGCCTGTCAATGGAAAAGGTGTTTTGGAGTGGTCGAAGCCGTGCTCGTCGATGGTTGCGCTCTTCCAGTCCTGCACATTGTGGCAGCGCGCGCAATCCGTGCCGAAGCGCCCCTGGTGCTTGTCCTCATGGCAGCTTGAGCACTGCGTATCAAGCCCCATGAAGGTGTGGCCAAGGTCCTTGCCTTTTAAAATCGCGCGCGCGGCCGCGGGAATGTTCTTCGCCTGGTGGCAACTGCGGCAATTGGCAATCCCGGCGTGTTGTCCGGTCAGCGGGTAGCCTGTCTTCGAATGGTCAAAGCCGTGCTGCGTGGGGTCCCAGTGGACAAGCTGGAAGTTTTCGCCGTTGTGGTCCGAGTGGCATTTGACGCACGCAGCCCCGGGCGCGCCGCTGCCCGGGAAGTTGGCATGCAGGCCGCGATGCTGCGCCAGCTCGCGGGCAATTTCCGTGTGGCAATCCGTGCAGCGGAAGGCACGCGATGAAACGCTGTTGACATGGCACTGTGTGCAGTTGCCCGCGCCCTCAAGATTGTGGTGCGCCTTGGCAAGTGGGCCGGGAGAAACCTGGGCAAACAAGGGAAAGGGGCAAACCAACAGAATGCATGCAACAGGAAAAAACAGGCGCACGAAAAGATGTCTGAACAGAGGGTGTAACTCTTGTGCGATTCCGTGTCCCATCAACGTGCTCTTCCAAGGCGGAAATTCTGATATTTTTGTGGGCCCAACATCAATGCTGGCGCCCGCACTCATTGCGCCAGCGGCATGAGTGCCGCCTTGTCTCGTAGACGAAGTGCGATTCAGGCCGTAAGCGCAAATGGAATTACAAATCAGTCATCTTGGTCGTGATGCGCGGTTAGGGCATAATCACAATGGGCAATTGTGTGAATGTAAGTTTTGATGCCCAGTCTATTTTTTGGAACTTTGGAAAATGTCATTGAAGGTTGATTTTGTTATGTCAAAGCTTGCCCCCATCTCCTTGCGGATGGGCGGTTGCGGCGGGCTTGTGATTGCCGTATTGCAAGCGCATACTGGATATGCAGTAAATAAATTTTGAGTATCAGTAAACCAAGGGAGTGCGCCATGCGCCGGAAACTGAATGCCGGAAAGCAGGATAACAACTCCGGCAAAATAAAAGCGGCGGATTCCACAGTCGTTCAGGATTCGCTTCGCCCCTATGCATTGGCCGACAAGTTGCGCGCACTCCGGTTGCGGCGCAGCATGGGGCTGGCCCAGTTGGCCGAGCATACCGGCTTCTCCATGGCGATGCTCTCGCGTCTTGAGAATGGCCGCCTGGTGCCAACCCTGCCCACGCTCACACGCATTGCGCTGGTTTTTGGCGTTGGCCTGGATTACTTCTTCAGCGACCCGCGCAAACGGCATGTAGTCTCCGTGGTGCGCAAAAGTGAGCG
Source organism: Acidobacteriota bacterium (assembly GCA_021781075.1). Taxonomy (GTDB): domain Bacteria; phylum Acidobacteriota; class Terriglobia; order Terriglobales; family Acidobacteriaceae; genus CAIMNN01. Next base: position 8,897 of record JAJXXN010000219.1, read on the forward strand.
CAGGCGTTTCCCCGCCGACCCCAAATCAGCGCATGTTTCCTGGTATTTTGAGAGCCTTGACTTTCGCGTGAATGAGCGCAAATTGAATGGTTATCTGGCGCACTTTCATCCCGTGCCACCGGAGAAAATTGTCCCGCACCATCACCCCGGCGTGGAGTTGATCTATCTGATGAAGGGCAGGCTGGAAATAAAAATTGGCGTGGAATCTGTTGTGCTTGCCGCGGGGGATTCCATTTATTTTGACGCCATGCAGAAGCACTCATACCGGAACTTGTCGCGCTCTGTCTGCACCGCCATCGTGGTCACTACCGCATCCTCGCAACTGTAGCCACATTGCAGGCGCGGCAGGGATGCGCCTGGGGCGGGTCCGCATCACTTTACTGTTTTGCAATTTAATTAAATATTATTGCGCATCAAGCAAGTAATTCGAATGCCAGGACGGATTGCCCTTCCCGCGCAGTGCGGCTGCTCCTATAGTCGAACCATGAACTACTCCGGCTCACACGGCAAAAGAAAATCCGTCCTCATTGTTGGCGCGGGCCCCGGTGGCCTGGCAACGGCCATGCTGCTTGCGCAGAGGGGCTTTCGCGTCCAGGTCTTTGAAAAGCAGGAGGTGGTCGGCGGTCGCAACGCCGAGGTGCGCCTTGGCGACTATCGCTTTGACCTTGGTCCCACCTTTTTGATGATGAAGTTTCTGCTCGATGAACTTTTCGCCGAAGGCGGGCGCAAGTCGGCCGACTATTTGCAATTCAAGAAACTTGACCCGCTCTATGCCCTCAGTTTTGCCGACAAGTCCATGCTTGTACGCTCGGAGCCGGAGGCAATGAAGGCGGAGATTGAAAAGTACTTCCCTGGGGAAGGCGCCAACCTGGGGAAATTCCTGGCGCGTGAGCGCGAGCGATTTGAAAAGCTCTACCCATGCCTGCAGCGGCCCTATGGCTCGCTAGCCAGCCTCATCAGCCCAACACTCCTTGCTGCGGCGCCGCACATTGCCGCGGGTCGCTCGCTCTACGGCGTGCTCGGCGATTATTTCAAGTCGGAGGAGCTGCGGCTTGCCTTCACCTTCCAGTCAAAATATCTGGGCATGAGCCCGTGGGATTGCCCGGGGTTGTTCACGATGATTCCCTATACCGAGCACGCGCACGGCATTTATCACGTGATGGGCGGCTTGTCGCGCATTCCCCAGGCTTTTGCGGAGGTGGCGCGTGAGGAGGGGGCGGAGATTCACACCTCAACGCCGGTGGCGCGTGTGCTGGTGGAGGGCCGCCGCGCGGTGGGGGTTGAGCTGGTGAATGGCGAGAAGGTTTACGGCGATGATGTGGTGCTCAATGCCGATTTTGGCCATGCCATGGCAACGCTTTTTGACCCGAAAGACCTGGGCCGTTACCAGCCGGAGAAGATGCGCAAGCGCAAGTTCTCCTGCTCAACGTTCATGATGTACCTTGGCCTGGACCGCACTTATGACTCGCAGCACCACACGATTGTTTTTGCCAGGGACTACAAGGGCAACATCGGTGCAATCGGCCGGGGCGAGGAAAGTTTTGAGGATATTTCCCTTTATGTGCGCAACGCGGCGGTGAGTGACCCGCACGGCGCGCCGCCGGGGCACTCCGCGCTATACATCCTGGTCCCCGTGGCCAACAACCGCACCGGCATTGAGTGGCCGCTTTACAGGCAGCAACTGCGGGAGAGCGTGTTGCGCACACTGCGTGAGCGCACTCCCTTTGGAGACATCACGCCGCACATACAGAAGGAGCTGATTGTCACCCCGGAGGATTGGGAGCAGAAATACTCGGTCTTTCTCGGGGCCACGTTCAACATGGCGCACAGTTGGGACCAGATGCTTTCGCTTCGCCCGCACAATGCCTTCGAGCAGTTTGCCAATTGCTACCTGGTAGGCGGCGGCACGCACCCGGGCAGCGGCTTGCCGACCATCTTCGAGTCGGCGCGCATCTCCGCGAACCTGATTTGCCAAAAATATGAGATTCCCCACCCGGCCGCAAAGCCGCTGGAGCTGGTGCTGGCGTGAAGACATTGGCCACAGATGTGATTTATGCCCGCGCCCGCGAGTCCCAGGCCGCCTGGGCGGCATTGGGTGCGGGGCAACGCTGCGCGATTCTTGAACGCCTGCGCAGCGGCATTGCCCGCGAGGCGGAAGCGATTGCCGAATTGATCGCCGGCGAAACCGGCAAGCCTGTGCTTGACGCGCTGACGGGCGACGTATTGGTCACGCTTGAGACCATGCGCTATTATGCGAAGCGCGCGCCGAAGCTGCTGCTCGCGCGCAAAACCGGCAAGCCGCCGATTTTTTTCCTTGGCGCGCACTTTGAAACATGCCACGAGCCGCATGGCGTTGTGCTGGTTTTCGGAGCGTCCAACTACCCGCTGCAGTTGTCGCTGATTCCCGCCTTCACGGCGCTGGTGGCCGGCAATGCCGTGGTGCTCAAGTGTTCCGAGCGCACGCCCGCGACCGCGGCGCTGATCCGCCGCCTCGGTGAGGGCGCCGGGTTGCCGCCGGGCTTGTTGCAGGTCTTTGACGAGGGCCCGGAGCAGGCTGTTGCGCTGATTGATGCGCGTCCCGACCTTCTGTTTTTCACCGGCAGCAGCCGCAACGGCAGGATGGTTGCGGAGCGAGCCGCCCGCCAGTTGATCCCGGTGATTCTTGAGCTGGGCGGTAAGGACGCCGCGCTGGTTTTTGCTGATTGCAACCTGGAGCGCGCCGTGGAGGGCATTGTTTATGGCGCGTTCTCAAACACCGGAAGAGTCTGCGTGGGAGTCAAGCGCGCTTATGTTGAGGCCTCGGTTGCGGCGGAGTTTCTTGCGCGGCTGATCGCGCGCGTCCGCGCCTTGAGGGTTCAACGGGATGGGGACGCGGATTTGTTTCCGCTGGCGGAGACAGGGGCGGTGGAGTTGCGCGGGCAGGTGGAGGATGCGTTGAGCCGCGGAGCCACGCTGCACCATCCGATTGAATCCGACGGCCTTGGTTATGGGCCGATGCTGCTGACGGGCGTCCCACCCGAGGCACGGCTGATGAGGGAGGAAGTTTTTGGGCCGGTGCTCTGCATGCAAACTTTTTCCAGCGAGGAGGAGGCGGTGCAACTGGCCAATGATTCGGAATTCGCGCTGAGCAGCAGCGTCTGGACAGGCGACCGTGCTCGCGCCCGTCGCGTGGCCGCGCGGCTGAACGCCGGCAGTTGTGCCGTCAACGACGTGATTCGCGTCATTGCGAACCCGCATGCGCCCTTTGGCGGCAACCGGCAGAGTGGTTATGGGCGGTACCACGGGCCAGAGGGCCTCTACGCTTTCTCACGCCAGAAGACTGTTCTGTTCAGCGGTGATCGCCGCAAGCGTGAAATCAACTGGTTTCCGTTTACTGCGCGGACGCGGCGCCAACTGGCCGCGCTGCTGCAGATTCGTCATGGGCAACGCGGACTGCTGGCGTGGCTCCTGCGTCTGCTTCCGGTTCTTCTGGTTGGCGCGGCAATTTCACTTGCCACAGTTGCGCAGAAACCACCCGCCACGCACCTTACCATCCATGTGCAGTTGCTGGCCCGGGCGCATGGTGAGCTGGCCTATTTGATTTTTAACTCGGCGGATGGTTTTCCCGGCGATCGAGACAAGGCAATCCGCCATGGCTTTCTTCCGGTTGCTGCCGGCACGCAGCAGATGAAGATTGAGGCGGACCTGCCACCTGGCACTTATGCGGTGAGTGTTTATGAGGACCTGAACGGCAACCACAAACTCGACCATAATTTTCTGGGCATTCCCACAGAACCTGTCGGCGCATCCAACAACCCCCACCCGCATTTCGGGCCGCCGGGCTTTGGCGAGTGTTCCTTCCACATCGGCACAACCAGCCAAACCATCTTCATCAACATCGTGCGAGGGTTATGAGCACTGCATCCAAAAAGAAAGTAATTGTCATCGGGGCCGGGCTCGGCGGCCTTACCGCGGCCATTCAACTGGCGCGCGGCGGCTTCGCCGTCACGTTGCTTGAAAAAAACGCGCATGTGGGCGGCAAGCTCAACAGGCTGCAGGCCGCGGGCTTCAGCTTCGACCTCGGCCCGTCCATCTTCACGTTGCCGCAGGTTTTCCGTGGCGTTTTTGAGGGCGACGGCAAACAACTTGAGGACTACATCACCCTGAAGCGCGTTGACCCGCAATGGCGCAATTTTTATGAGGATGGCACCACGCTTGACCTGTGGGAAGAGCGCGGCCGCATGCGCGCCGAACTGGCACGGTTCGGCGACAGTACGATTCGCGAGTATGAGGATTTTCTGGATTATTCCAAACGCCAGTACGACGTCGTGGAGCGCGGCTATCTGAGCCGGGGCCTGGATACCTTCGGCGAGTTCCTGCGTTTTTATGGATGGAAGGACGCGCGCGACCTTGACTACATGCGCTCGATGTCGGGCAGCATCCGCAAGCGCGTGGGCAACCCCTACCTGCGCGACATGTTCGAGTACTTCATCAAATATGTCGGCTCAAGCGCGCTCGATTCGCCTGCCTTCATGAACCTGATGCCGAACATCCAGACGGAGTACGGCCTGTGGTATGTTGCCGGCGGGTTGTATGAACTGGCAAAGGCTTTTCAACTTCGCTTGCAGGAGACGGGAGTGCAGCTTCACCTGGAGCACGAGGTGCTGAAGGTGGAGCACAAGGACAAACGGGTCACCGGTGTCGAGGCCCGTGGAGCCAACGGCGCGCCGGTCCGGTTTGAGGCCGACTATGTGGTTTCAAACATGGAGGTGATTCCCGCCATGCGCAAGCTGCTGGACGCGCCGCGCTCCGCGATGAAAAAGCTGCGTCGCTTCAAGCCCTCCTGCTCGGGGATTGTGATCCACCTGGGGCTTGACCGCGTGTATCCGCAACTGGCGCACCACAACTTTTTTTACTCGAAGGACCTGCATGCCCATTTCCGTCGCGTATTTCGCGAGCGGCGGCTACCGGACGACCCCACGCTGTATGTGGTTGCGCCCACGCGCACTGACCCATCCCAGGCGCCGCACGGGTGCGACAACATAAAAATACTCCCGCACATTCCGCCGCTGGATGATGAGCGGCCCACCACGCGCGAAGACTACCTGGCGCTCAAGGAAATCTGCATCGACAAGCTGGAGCGCATGGGCCTGACCGGCCTTCGCAGCCATATAGTGGTGGAGGATTTCTGGACGCCCTTCGAGATCGAGCAGCGCTATGGCTCAAACCGCGGCTCCATCTATGGTGTCGTGTGCGACCGCCGCAGCAATTTTGCCTTCAAGGCGCCCAAGCGCAGCGGCGAGTTTGAGAACCTGTTTTTTGTCGGCGGCAGTGTCAATCCCGGCGCGGGCATGCCCATGGTGACATTGAGCGGCCAGCATGTGGCGCGCATGATTGCGGAGCAGGACTCAGGACAGGCGCAATGGCTTTGATCGCGCTGCTGTCTGTCATTGGCCTCGGCTCCGGGTTCCTGCTGATTTGGCGAGTCCCGGTTTGCCGAGGTGTTGTGGCGGGCGAAATACCCGGCGTATCCATCATCATCCCGGCGCGCAATGAAGAGCGGAACCTGCCGAGGCTGTTGCACTCCGTTTCAGCTGCTGCAGCGCCCAACGCCGAGGTGATAGTCGTCGATGACGGTTCCACGGACAAGACTGCTGCGCTGGCCGCACAACTTGGTGCTCGGGTGATTACGCCCGCGCCAAAGCCCGAGGGATGGACGGGCAAGGCATGGGCCTGCGACCAGGGCGCGAGAAGCGCGACAAGGGAGCTCCTGCTTTTTCTTGATGCAGACACATATTTTGAACCGGGTGGGCTGCATCGACTGCTTGCAAGCTGGCAGGGTGAAAAGGATTCCGCGCTGGTTCTCTCCGTACTTCCGTATCACGCCATGGAGGAGGCCTATGAACAGCTATCGCTCTTCTTCAATTTGTTGATGGCGGCAGGTGCGGGCGGATTTGGAGTGTCCGGCAAGCCGAGGCTTTTTGGCCAGTCGTTGCTGATGGCAACGCAACTTTACTTCAGCGCCGGCGGCCATGCGGCAGTACGGGGTTCCATACTTGAGAATTTGCGCTGGGCTGGCTTGCTGCGGCGGCGTGGCGCGCGCATCCGTTGCCTTGGAGGAAAAGGAACGCTCTCGATGCGCATGTTTCCCGAAGGCCATGCGCAAATGACCGAGAGCTGGTCCAAGGCCTTTGTGCAGGGCGCTGCCGACTCCGGGCCCGTGGTGCTTCTTTCTTCCATTGCCTGGATCTCGGCGCTATGGACAACCACCCTGCTGCTGCTGATGCCGCACGACTACGGCAGGGTGTCGCTTGCCGTGCTGTATTTGCTGTTCGCCGCGCAAATCATCTGGCTCTCACGGTCCCTGGGAAACTTCCGGCTGCTCGGATGCCTCTTCTTTCCCATTCCGCTCTTCTATTACTGCGTCGTCTTCGCACGCTCCGCATGGCGTCGCGCGCTGGGCCGAAAATCGCAGTGGAGGGGGCGCGAAGTATGAGCCCATGGATATGGATGGCAAACCTGCTTGGCTGGCCTGTGCTCCATCTCTCCATCAGCTATTTTTTTCTCCGCCTGCCAACGAGGCATTTTGCCATGGACAACTGGCTCACCGCGGCCCGGGGATGGGAGATGGACGGCCGCTTGTATCGCGATTGCATGGCAATCCGGCGTTGGAAGGCGCTGTTGCCCGATGGCGCGCCCTGGCTTGGCGGAATGGCAAAAAAGAAACTGACGGCGCGCGACGACCAAAGCCTTGCTGAGTTTGTGGTTGAAACGCGCCGCGCAGAATGGGCCCACTGGGTTATGTTTCTCTGCCTGCCGCTTTTTTTTCTCTGGAACCCGCCTTGGGCATGCGTCGTGATGGCCGCTTATGCGCTGGCCGCAAACCTGCCCTGCATCCTGGCGCAGCGTTACAACCGCATCCTGCTGCTGCGCGTGCTGCAAAACCGGAATACGAAGCGGAACGCCCATGAAACCGAATGACGAAAATCAACCGCCCGCCCCACGCCGCCGCTATCTGGTGCACCTTGCTTGCGCGCCCGGTGGGCAGGGCGGGTTGAACCGCTATATTGCCCGCGTGCGCCCGTGGGTGGCGCGTGCAGGCGCCATGGCCCCGGCCCAGGAGCGGATTTTCATGGATGAATGTGAACTCATCAGCGCCATCAACCCGCTGCTTCCACAGGGCTCGGATGTCCGCGATGTGCTCGAACATATTGAGGCCCCGGGCGGTTTTTTTTATTTGCTGCCGCTTAGCGGAGAGCAGGCCGTGCAACTGGGCTGGTGCCCGGCTGCGTAAAGCCCGGCAGCAGCCGCACGATTCAGTGGCGCAAATCATGTGCTATGGTCAGGGTGTGATGACACTGCGGCAACAATTCGGCGCAATCGACATTTATCTCTTTGACCAGATTTTGAGGGGCAACATCCAGCCGGGCATGCGCATTCTTGACGCAGGCTGCGGGGAGGGAAGAAACCTTGTCTATTTTTTGCGCCAGGGACATGAAGTGTTTGGCGCTGATGCCGACCCGGAACGCATCGCCCGTCTGCGCGCACTGGCCGCGCAACTGGCGCCGCGCCAGCCGGAGACGCACTTTCGCGTGGAGCCTGTCGAATCCATGAGCTTTGAGGATGCCTCGGTTGATTGTTTGATCAGCAGCGCCGTGCTGCACTTTGCACGCGATGAGGCGCACTTTGAAGCCATGCTGGAAGGCGGAGTGCGCAAACTGAAACACGGTGGATTGTTTTTCTGCCGCTTGGCATCCTCCATTGGCATGGAGCGCCAGGTAATGCCCACCACCGCCGGACGATTCAAATTGCCTGATGGC
>JAJXXN010000350.1 GCA_021781075.1 Acidobacteriota bacterium
CCAAATTTGGTTCTGGACGATCGGATAATCGAACTGCCGCGGCTCGGTGCCGATTGGAGCGGTCGGCGGAATTGGCTTCGACGGGTTGAACCACCCATCCCACGAAGAGCGGAGACGTTCTACAAGAGATGGCCGGTTTGCAGCGATCTGAATATCATCTGCCATGCTCAACCCCTCCTGCTCTTCTTGCTGATCTTTGGAAACAACCGCCTGATGCTTCCGCTCGGCGTCCTGTAATAGCTGTTCTGGTGCGCCGCGCGCAACTGCTCTGCAAGGTCGTCTTTGCCTTGAATTGCTGCGAGCAATTGTGGGGCTTCATCAGCCTTGATGACTGGAACTGAATTTAGAACTCTGAAATTCATTTGTGCGCCTCAAATGAAAGGCCATCCTCACGAATGGCCTTTTGCTCTGGCAAACCTCCGACTCCTCTTTCTCTCGTGAGCCGGTCCGCGCTCAGAGATTAAGCATCGTGCTGATCGACTGCCGACTCCGGTTCTGCTGCCAGGACTGCCGGTTCCGTGCTGGCCGGCTGCTGAGACTGTGCGTCATCGGCAGGTGGAGTTGTCGGCTCCGGTTCTTGCGCGGATGGGTGAATATGCCCGAAAATTTCCTCCTTGGCAATCTGGACCGTGTCGTCGAGCTCGTCCAGCAAGTCGAGAACCCCCGCTTTCTGATCCTCATTAAGCTCCGCGACACCCGATAGAACGCGACTTTCAAGCTCTTCAAGCTTGGCCTTCGGTCCAGCGAGAGCTGCGGTGATGCGCTGCACAATGTTCATCGTTTTTTCCTCTTTTCGTATTGATTCAGCACATCGCGGGCAACCTGCGCCTGTTCATGCTGGCCCTGCTCTTCGCAGAAATTAATCCAGTCCTCAACCTCTTCGACGGGTATGTCGCCAGGCGGCAGAATTCCCATTCGAACGTTCCGCACAGCCTCAGACCACTCGCGCGGCTTGATTGCCGGCGGCGCCTTCACTGGCTCGCTCGCAGCCTTGCGCTCTTCATTGATCTGCACGTAGTAATCGAGGACGTTACTCATTGCGGACCTCGTGTAGTTGATGGCCTGGCCGCTGCCGTCCACCGTGTCGTCGTTGGCCCCATTGGGAAAGATCGCCCACTCCTCGATCAGCGTGTCTACCCATGCGCGGTGCTGCGGGTAGACCTCCGGGTCGGGCAGGTAACAATTCCCGGCCTCGATGTCTCCCGTTGCGGCTACGGCGCGCGCGAACTTGCTGCCCGTAGGCTCGACCGGGATAATCCCCGGCACGCTCGCCTGAAGTGAATCAATCACCGCCGGGCCGTTGGCTTTGTCCTCAATCAGCACCCGGCTGGCCATCGGTTCGCGCATCCGCAGGCGCTTGACTGCGTCCTTTGAGGCCGTGAAGCCCATGCGGCCATGGATTGCATCAAGGAAGTACCGGCGCGCGCCCTTGACGCCAACCTTGAACCCGGCGACGAAGTCCGCATCCTTGGCGTCCTTGAACGTCAAATCCCAGGAGTCGAGCACTTGGTCGAAGTCGTCCGGCACAGCGCGATAGAACTGCCACCACTCGCGCTTGCAAATATCGCCGCCCTCGGGGCTTGGCCGCTGCTGCGCCTGTGTCTCAAAGGTGCGCCGGTGAATCATCTGCGCGGCGACAACCTCGGGCGTGTGGCGCTCTGGCTGCAGCACGTCGCCAATCTTGCGCTCCCACACGCGCCCGCTGACTGGAAAGAGCACTTCGAGGTCGGTCTTTGCATCTTGCACTAGCGGAACCACGACATGAGTCCATTGGCCCGGCTCATTGGCAAGTAACCAGCCCGTTATGTCCTCATGGTGCGTCCTCTGCTCAATCACCACGATCGCGCCCGTCGAGGGGTCGTTCAAGCGGGTTCGGAAGGTGTCACGGAACCATGCGTGGGCGTTCTTGCGCTCAGCTTCGCTGGCCGCCTGATCCGCGCTCAAACCGTCGTCGAGGATCAGCGTGTCGCCGCCGCGGCCTGTGCCGGTGGCGCCAACTGAGGTCGCAATCATCTCACCTTGAACATCGTTCCGGTACTGATCCGCGCGGTTTGTATCATCTGCGAATGCGATGGGCCAGAGCGACTTATACCACGGCGAATCGATGAGGTTGCGCCGCTTTGAGCTATGCTCGCGGCTCAGGTCGCGCGAGTAGCTTGCGGTGAGGAAACGATGACGTGGATCACGCGCCCATCCCCATGCCGGGAAACATATGGTCCCTTCAGTTGACTTTGCAGTCCTCGGTGGCACGTTGATGATGAGTCGCGTGATCTCACGACGCCAAACCTTGATCAGCCATTCGCCGATCAGGTCGTAATGGGGTGACCATGAAAGCGGTCGCCCGGGTTCGAGAACATCCCAAGCGGCGCGAAAGAACGCCGCCGGCGAGGATTCCAGGTGTGATTTGTATTCGAGGGTGCGCTGCTCTTCCTCGGTTAGCGCCTCGAACTCCCTGCGCTTTTCGAGGAGTGCAACGAGCTCGGCCAGCTCGTCGACGCTGTAGCGGCTTAGGTCCATAGCCGCCTCCGACTATTCGTCTTTGCCTTCGAGTCGCGCAATGCGTTCGGTGTGGTCGTTCAGGCGGAGTTCGATCGAGTCAACACGCTTCTCGGTTTTATCTCCGTCCTTGACTAGGTTTCTCACGGTCTGGTGGATTGTGCCAAAAAAGAAGGCACCCACCAGCAATTGACCGACTACTCCGAAAATCGGTATCCAATCACTCAGCATTGCGTTCTCCGGGATGATTTATGCAAATCTGGAAATTACCGTTTTCTTTTCTTTGTCGTGTCTGCTTTTTGATTGGTTCCGAGAATTTCCGCGATGCGCCGTTCGAGGTCTTCACGTGTTTCAGGGATGGGGATGAGCGGAGCGCCGTCCGCGCCTGTGTTCTCAATCCGCTGCTTCGGCTTCCCCTCGGCACGGTCGATGAGTTCAGCAATCGCCTTCACGTCGCCCTTGACCGCGCGCTGCATTAGCGCCGTTACGATCAACTCAGACCACTTCCTGCCTTCTTTGTCGGCCTTGCAGGGCTGATTGAGTAGGTCGATGATGACGTCGGTCACCGGGAGCCGCTTCGGCCTGCCGCCGGGGTTGCCGGATACGCCCGGCTTGAATGCATGCTGCTTGAGTACATCGAGATTCTTGGGGGTTGCCATAAACTAAACCTTTTGCGCTTTGCGCCCCGTGAACTGTTCCCACCTGGCGATGATGACGTCGCAGTAGATGGGGTCGAGCTCCATCAGTCGAGCGCACCGGCCCATCTTCTCTGCCGCGATCAGGGTTGTGCCCGAGCCGCCGAACATGTCAAGGACAATTCCGCCCTTTTTGCTGCTGTTGCCCATGCAATACTCGACGAGGGCGACGGGCTTCATCGTGGGATGCTCGGCACTTTTTCTCGGGCGATCGAACTCTAAGACCGTTGTCTGTGAACGGTCACCGTACCATTTGTGGGCGGCACCAGGCTTCCAACCGTAGAGAATAGGCTCGTGCTTCCACTGATAGTCTTGACGCCCCATAACGAAAACATCTTTGACCCACACTAGGCACTGGCGCAGCGTCCAGCCTGCATCTACAAATGAAGCTCTAAACGCCTCGCCATTCGCATCGGCGTGTGCGATGTAGATGCTCGCTCCCGGTTTCGATATTTCAAGCGCCGCGCCGAACACTGCGACTAGAAACTCGCGGAACTTGTCGTCCGGCATAGAGTCGTTCATCACTTCGAGGCCGTCTTTGCGGCGATTGCGAGCCACTGCCTCTTCCTTCGACAGCTTCGTTTGATACGCGACATTGTAGGGAGGGTCGGTCCAAACAAGGTCTGCGCTGCCCCCCCACCATAAGCTCTTTAATATCTTCACTTACAGTAGAATCCCCGCACATCAACCGATGGTCGCCAAGCTGATAAACCTCGCCGCGCTTCGACTTCGCAACCTTGGGCGCTTCCGGCGCATCGTCCTCACCGATGACTGGCGCTATCGACTCGCCGATAAGATCTGCGAACTCCTCTTCATCGAACAGGCCAGAGAGGTCAATCTCCGCGCCAATCGCCTTTAGAGCCTCGGCATCCCAATCGAGCGATAGTTCGCCAGCGCGGTTGTCGGCGATGGCCAGTTCCATCGCGCGGGCGTCGTTCTCGAGGTCGAGGTCCATCCGCTGCACGGCCACCAGGCGCTTGCCGTCGGTCTTCACCACTAGCACGTCGTCGAGGCCAGCCTTCGCGGCTTGCTCTGCCGTCTTGTTGCCGGCGATGATGCGGCCATTCTTGTCGAGCACGATTGACCGGCCTGCGCCTAACTTCTTCAGGCTGTTCAGGATAATGTCAGCACCGCGCCGGGTGCCTTTGTTGGCGTTCCTGGCATCATGCACCAGGTCGCTCAAACGGACGCTGCTCTCAGCGGGTTGCGAGGCCGAGGACGAAGTTTGCCTTTTGCCGTTCGGCAAGGAGCTTTTGGAGCTTGCGCTCGCTGAGGTACTGGATGGCTTGCTGCGCCTTGTGCGCGTCTTTGTATTCGTGGCATTTTCCATGCAGTATCTCGAAACCCTCGCACATTGAGGTCAGCCGCTCGGGGTCGTTGGCCGTCGCCCGCTGCAGTTCCATGATCCCGAAGCACTCGATGCACTCCAGCGAGTTGGAATCACGGTGGTAAATAGTGTTCGCCATCCTACCTCCACGCCTCGATGATGTCCTGGAGGTACTTGCTCGTCAGCGCGTTGAATATTGTCGATGGTCCCATCGAGCAGGATGTGTCGCGGAGCTTGATGGGTTTTGGTTCGCGCAGCACGATGACCCACCGTGCGCGCCGATAAGCGAAGCCGCATGTGAGCAGATAGTCGGCATCATCGCGCTCAATAAAACAAGACGGCACAGTGTTGAAGCGCTGGCCGTGCTTGTAGACGCCAATCAGGCGTCGCGCTTCGTGGACACACGTCGGGCGTCCATCGGGAGCGCCAATTTGCGATTTGGATGATTCGCTCATGGTGCTGGCAGTGAGAATGGAGTCTCACAACTCGCCCCGAGAAGATGTGTCGGGACCGCCAGCACCATAGCTGTTGATGATAGGTGCGAAAAGATATTAACCCGCGGGAGTCGTCAGAGCAAGAGGGAAATGAAAATTATTTTTGTGAAGGCGGCCTTATGCCGCCCCCTTCTTCTTCGGCTTCGGCATCTCGTAAGGGTAGCACCAGTACGGCGGACATTCGGGCGCTGCCGAGATGTGCGGGATTGGTGCCGTTTCCTCGCCGGCGATGATGAAGCTGATGGACGGGTCGCCGTTCTTGCTCAGGCTGGCCCGGTTTGTGTGAATCTGGCCGACTGCCGCAAAATGCAGGATGTGCTCTTCCTGGCAGTAGATAACAATCTGGCCGGGGATCAGTTCGCGTGACCCTTTGAGCTTCGGTGGCAGCTGCGCCATCTTCACCAGGCTGGACTCGCACTCAAAGTACGGCAGGGTGCGCAGGGTTTGACCTTCGCCGAGCTTCCGCGCCTTGGCTGGCTTGAAGCAGTACGGGCACTCGACGGTCGGGGTGGCATCTTGCGGGGGGAGTGCCATGCGCACAGGCCCGCACTTTATGCAGGCCAGCTGCAGCAGTATGCACGGCTGCGGCTGGCGGTTGAATGCGTGAACCATTGCTCTCTCCTCAGTTGACTGCGAGTGAACGGTTGGCTTTGCGCGCCGTGGACCCTGTGACCTTCTTATGATAGCTCTTGAGGTCCTTGGGTCCTGACTTCTTGTGAGGGGCGACACGCTCCAGGCGCGGGCCTTTCTCTTTCGCCCCCATCGACTCCCGCACCTGGTTCTCATACTCGGCGCCGAATTCATCCGCGAGCGACGGATCATTGGTGGATTCGGTCGGCTCCTTGATGAGGCTTGGCTGAGGCTTGGAAACCGCAGTAGTTCCAACGCTTGCCGGGAAGGCCATGTGTACATCCTCGCCGGCCATCTCGCCGAGCCACTTCCAGAAGTCGCGGCTGAATGGGCAATAGGCGGTAAAGTGGAGCTCGACATCGGGGTTCTCTCCGTCACCTGTGCGCAGGACCGTGAACCTGCGCAACTCGGCGCCGGGCGATTTGGCCGCTGGTGCCTTGAAGAGTTCGCCCGATGGCTTCTCGTTGGTGAAGGCGATCGAGAGGTCGGCGATCTGCTGCACCTGGGGTTCGACCTCGGTGAAGTTCTTGCTGACGGCTGTAAATGCGTCGCCGAGCCAGTTGGGCATACCTACCAGAGCCTCGCCTGTGAGCGGCATCTTGATCGGGAGCCGTATTTTGCGGGTTTTGTTTTTGCCGATCAGCAGCGTCGGGCTGCCGAGTGCGACCTTGCGCGTCGGAGCGCATTGCTCACGCCTTCTACATTGCAGGGCAGGCGGAAGTTGATGGGCATCTCGCCCAGGGTGAGCCCGAACGAGATGGCCGTAGCTTTGCCGTCCCTGTAATCGACCGAGACGTGCGTAGCACCCTTGCGCCCGAGGATGGCCTGTATCTCGGAGACCGTCTTCGAGGAGTCGACCTTGGTGGTGTAGTTAAGAATTGGCATCACTTGCCCCCTGTTTCGATGTAGCTTTCAATGAACGCCTGCGCCGCAGGGACACAGATTGCGTCACCGTACATGCGAAGTCGTCCCACTCGGGCGGCACTCCCATGAGCCAGCGGGAATGTGCCGGGTTCAACTGGCCGCCACTTTCCATCCCTGCATCCGATCCAGTCAGCATCTCGCCAGAAGCCGTTAAGCGCACCGGGCCGGTCAACATCTTCGCGTCCGTCGCAAGGTTTGTTTGCAGCACTCGCCCCGTCTTGCGGTTGACCCACTTCTCGCCCACCCGCTCCAAGTCCTCGCTGATCTCCCCTGCCGAACCATCCGCGCTCGGGCTGGGCCATGTACCCAGCGTCACCACCTCGCGCAAGTTCCCGCTCACGCTCCGCCCCATTCGTGAAGGATGGTTCAGCCGCTTCTCGTAGTCCATCGGTGGCAGCGTGTCCATCGTCTGCGGCGTCGGCCATGCTGATAAATTCACCTGCCGCGGAAGCTGGTCGAGTCGCATTCTCTCCGTTCCGTCGGGGTTGGTTCCCGTCTCGCTCATCCCCGGCGTGTCCTTCCAATCCCGCGCCGACGGGCTTGTCCAGCTTGACATCGCCGCCGCACCCTCTAAATCCATCCCGCCCATATGGGACTCCGTGCTCTTCGTATTCGGGCCGCCACTCGGCGTGTTCGGCGTCGGCCACGAAATACAGCCGTTGTCGGATGTGCGGCGCACCGACGCTGTGTGCTCCCAATACCGCCGCCGCAACGGCGTAGCCTTCCGCTTCCAGGTCTGTTGCCACAAGGTCGAGCCAGCCGTGTCCAATCGCGCTTGCAACCTGCTCGCCAAATATTGTTCGAGGGCCGCACTCGCGGATGAGCCGTGCCCACTCAGGCCAGAGGTGACGAGGGTCATCAAACCCCTTGCCTTTGCCCGCCGCAGAGAAGGATGGGCAGGGGCAGCTTCCAGTCCAAACTGGCCGCTCGTCTCCCCACCCGGACTGTCTGAGAGCGACGCTCCAGAAGCCCCCCCCGGCGAAGAAGTGGCACTGCGTGTAGCCTCTGAGGTCGTCGGCTCGAACATCTGCAATTGATCGCTCATCCACATTTCCACTCGCTATCGCTCCATTCTTGATTGCCTCGCGCAACACCTCAGCCTTGAACGGGTCCATCTCGTTGTAGTAGGCGGTCACTTGTCACCACCGCAGTAATTGCTCCGCCAAATCGCGTGGAGGTTGCCGTTTTTCTCCGGCCTCTTGCTGCGCTCGAATCGGTCTGTGCGGGTGATGACACCCATCTTGGCAGCGCGAAGCATCGCCGGGCCGATGGCTGCGAGGTTGTGGGTTTCAGGCGGCGTGGGGAGCTTCTCAAACTCCAACAGCACATCGTCCGAGGTAATCTCTTGCTTCTGCCGCGCCGCTGCCAGCACACATCCATCCCAAATATGCTTCCAGCGGATGTCGGCGTTCTGGTCGGCCTGCGCCATTCCGTCCGCAATCCGCGCCTGGGCCGGCGCCGGGAGCTTCTGCGTGAAGTCGAGGGTGAATTGCATCGCGCTCATTGGGCTTCAACCTCCAGGCGCAGCGTTGGTGAGAACCTGTTCACGGGATACCCGTCCGGGTTCATGCAGTTGTTGTGATGCAGCTTTCCGTCGCTTCCGATGTGCCACTTGTCGTGCCTGCGAATAGGGTGCTGGCAATCAGCGCAGATGCGCCGTCCTCTCGCTTGAGGTAGAAGCTGGCCGCAGGTGGGGCATGTCGGTTGCGTCGTCATTGCCGCGCCCTTTTCCTTTCAATCAGCCACATCAGCAGCGCACATTGCGTGTGGGTGAACCGTTCGTGATTCGGCCAATTGCGCCGCACGATGAGCCGGATTGTCTCGGGCTTCACGCCCGTCATCGCACTGGCCGTGTTGGTGATCTGGGCGAGGTTCATTTGCGGAAATAGTCCTCGTACATCTTCCGCGTGAACCATCCAAACGCGATGCAATTGATTGCATACAACAAGAGGAAAAAATCAACCTTGCCTTCGAGTGTCATAAAATCTCCATTTGTTTTGCGCGCACGATGATGACGGTGTGCGGGTTGGAGCGGTCGAGCCGCTTGTAGGCGTGGATTTCACTCACGGCGGAGTCGTCGTGAATCACGCCGGCAGCGGTGAGCGAGTCGAGGATGCACTTCGCAAAATTGTCGAGGTCCTGCTTGCGCGCTGTGGGCATGTAAATCAGGTAGCTGACTGTGTATTCATCGCTGCGCACCTGACGCCCATTTGCCACTGCCGCGACGCGCGCCTTCCAGTCTTTCGCGGCCTTCGTTGGGTAGCATTGAACGAACTGGCGCCCAGGCGCACCAGCTACGCGGTAAGCGTTGTAGTGGCCGACGCTCGGCGGGATGCCATCAATGGTGAGTTTGATTTCAGAGTCCATGATGCGTACACCTCCACAAAAAAATCACCATTGCGGCCAAGGAGACAAAAACGACAGCCGAGAAAATAGCGAGCGCGAGCCAGCTTCCGCTTGGGTGAACGCTGGACCTGCGCGCAAGTTTGTACGGGGGGAACACGTGGCAAGCGCAACTGCAGCTTTCTTCCGTGCAATCCTCGCAGGCATAGTTTGAGCACACGAGGCCGATGTGGGGTTCATGCATGTTTTACCTCCGGCATCGTCCCCTGGTAATACCCAGGCGCGGCATTGATCTCCTCAAGCGAGCGGTAAAGAACACCTTCAACCCTCCACTCACCGAACTGGTCAAGGCGTTCCTGTGCGATGCGCCAGAAATGCTCAATGTCGCGCTCGCGGCGGGCGCATTCACTGTTGCGCTCACGCTGTTTTTCCTCCTCGGCATTGATGGCCGCGAGGATTTGCGTAGGCGTCGGCATTGTTGAGCCCCGTGGGACGGGCTGGCCAAAAAGATCGACTGGCGTTGTGTCGCGCCACCAGGCATCGAGCGCGGCCTTGATTTGTTCGGAGCTCTTTTCCTTGAGTATTCTCCACCACGCCTCGGCACCCGGTTTGTCAGGCTTGCGGTTACATGCCGCGCAGGCGCAAAAATAAAAGTCGAGAAGAACTTCACGTGTCATTGCAGCACCTCGTCAAGGCTTTCGATCATGGCGCTGATGCGCTCGGAAGCTGTGCGCTCCTCGGGACGGTCAAGGACGCGCGCGAGGTTGAAGAGGCCGAGTCTGTTTGCGCACTTGGGGCAGACTGTCGGCGAGTTGCCGACAGTGCCGCATTCGCACAAATAGGCTTCGGAGAGCGCGATAACAATCACTTGCGATGCCATCTCAGTCCCCTCCCGCAAGAAACTCTGACCGAACTGAGTCAAAAGCGTCGGAACGCGCAGTTTTCGCCTGTTGGGCCTTCCACTTGCCGTCCTCGATCCAGAAGCCGTTGACCGTCTCTCCGCGCGCCTGGGCGGCTTGTACGCGTTCAAGCATGAGCGCCGTGGCGCGGGGCAGAGAGACGCTTTCGGAACGCGCCAGGAGGGCAATGGCATCGCTGAGCTTGTTGCGCAGTTGGAAACCGGCGGCGATGGACGCATTTTCGAGCACATAGGCGGCGTATTGCAGCGTCGAGAGGCCTTCCGGGATGAGGCCATCGTCGGGGTCAAACGTTACGGTGACCGTGTCGAGCGTGGGGGGTGCTTCACCCCTTGTCCCCTGTTTCTGTTCTTGTTCCTGTAAAGGATTGTTATTGTGTGCCGCTGACCGTGACGGTGACCGTCTCGGTGACCGTGTTGCATTTGTACCCATGGCAGCGGTCTTTCTGGCTTCGTGGATGCGCTTGGCCTCGCTCCACAACTCGAACTGCACAGCGTTCCTTAATCGCTCGGTGACCGTATCGCCGACCGTGACGGTCACCGTGGTGAACTTCCTGAGAACCGATGCCCCGTGCTTGTCCCATAGGCGCTTTCCGATGCCGCTGTATGAGGCGAGCGCATCGGGATCGGATGGGACCGTGCAGTCATCCGTCTGCCAGGCGTAGAGCAAGAGCCGCACATAAGCCTTGAAGGCCGCAGGTTCCATGTTCTGTACATCGAAGCTGCCGAGAAAACGGTCGATGTAGAAGGGCATCCACTGCTGCCATTTAGCAGGCATGGGCGGCCTCCAGTGCTACATCCTTCACACTTTCGACGCGCATCATTCTCTTCTTGCGTCCGCGGTTGCGGGCGCACATGAGCATAATGTTTCGATGCACCTCAGCCGTCCCATCAAATGAGGTCAGAACCTTGTCGGCGATCTCCGAGACGAAGTCGCGCTTTTTCGAGACGATGAGAAGTTTTAATTCACTCCCGCAAAATGCTGCGTTAGAGAGAGAGTGAATCAGCTTGTCATTTTTCTTGTGGATCAGAATGGCGAGATGGTACGAGTGCCAGTTTGACCGCGCTTCTCGCTTAAAATCGTCAGCCGACCCGACGATGGTGAACCGCACATGAAGCCTGTTTTTTGCGATGAATGAAAAAGCAGAGCATTCCGCAAGGTCGTCTCCAAAAAGTAAAATCTGCTTGTGGGGTCTCAATTGCGCCCCCGCTTCTTCGCCGGTCTAGACAGGGCGAAAGTAAAAAGTACAGTTGTAAAAAAAACAATCAGGAGGTCTATCATGATATGACCTCCACTCTGACTGCGAGGCTTTTTTTCCCATTCACGTTTTTGTAGACAGGCGTGAATTCAACGATTGAATTTTTCTCGGGCAGTGCTTTTTCCCTGGTCCAATTGACATGAAAGAAAAATTTTTGGCTGTCGTCGGTGTGGATGAAGCCATAGCCGCCAGCCTTGATGACGTTGTGGACACGCCCGATGATGCGAACCGACTGTCTGCTTTTCAGTTGAGATTCCATTTGTTTTCCTTGAGTTGCGCCTTTGGATTAGGAGGCCGGATGCACGACGGCCCAGGTTATTGAGGCGTACTTATTCGCCCGGAATCCAAGCCCATTAACCGCGGCGACTGGCCACGATGATTTTTTCGAAGAACTCCACACCGTCGATGCGAATCTTGCCGCAGGTGGCTTTGCCGACCGCCCGGATGGCCGATTCGTTGGGCATCATGAACTCGCGCGGTATAAGGGTTTCGTCGACGATGCGACAGTCCCAATCGGTCCGCGTCGAGATGCCCTTCACCTGGGCCACAGCGGGCGCCACAGGGGCAGGTGCGATGTAGTTGGGGGTGACAGGCGCAGGATTCTCAAGAACAGCCTGCGCAGCCGCTAAATCGCCCTGTGACTCAAGCGTTATGGCATCCTCGATGGCAAGGCGCTCGGCTTCCGCCTTGGCTTCGGCGTCGGCCTTCTCCTGGGCAATCCTGCGCGCTTCGTCCTCAGCCTCCGCAGCGATCCGGCGCTGTTCAGTGATGAACTTGCTGATCTCACCCTTGAGCGAAATTTCGGCGCGCTGGAGGGGTTCGAGGTGTTTCTTCTCCTGTTCGCAGATGGTACGGTGAGCCTTGAAGGCCGCATCCTTCATCGGCTTGAAGGTCTCCTGCACCTCGCGTGCGAGCGCGGCGATGGCGAGCAGCGTGTCCGATGCATGTATCTGCGTGGTCTCATCGGTAACCTTGATTGAGGTCGCATTCTGCACCAGCAGGCTGGTCTTTTGTGCCACCTTCTCAACCTCTTGGTTCTCGTTCTCGGGCACATCATCCGGTTCAAAGGTGCGCGCGGCTGGGCGTTCGGACTGCTCGGGCTTCGGGAAGTCTGAGCCCTCGACCTTGTTGAAGGGCTTGACGCCCTTGATGAAGCTGCCGAAGTGGCTGCCGATGGATGCGGCGTTGTGGAGAGCCTCGAACTCCTCAGAGGTGACCTGCTGGTAGTCGTAGAGCCCTCCGCGGCGGAAGAGCACGCGCAAGGTAGATTGGCCGTCGTGGCCGATCTGAGCGATTTGCGATGATTGGACGTTAATCATTTCCATGAACTTTTCTCCTAGGCCAATGAGGCCAGGTTGTGCGCCAACTTCCACGCGGCGATGCGGTAGGCGTCGGCGAAGGTTTCAAAATCCCCTGGATTCAGGGACTCATGCACGCGATAAGTCCCCGTGGGCATGAGTTGCACCGCGATGCGACGGCGAATCTGGACGCCGGCAGCGCGAAGCCCGAGGGCGTAACCTGCTGTCTGAATGGCCCACGATGGGTGAGCCGCCGATGTTGCCTTCCGTTCAACCACGACCGGTACCCCGTCGATCACGCCAACTGCGTCGGGCGTCATGCCCACGCGATGGCCAAAAAGCTCAACGATCATCGGGCATTCAATCCACGCGGGATCAGGGACAAACCTCATCTCCCATGCGAACTTTTGGTAGGCCTCGATGTAGGGTTGGCAGATGTCGGGAACCTCATAATCGGCAAGGTCTAAGCCGCGGTCGATGATTGCGCACGCCTGATGCACCAGCCGGCCACGGGCTGCGGCATTTTCGAGCACGTTGGCGGGAACCATGCTGTAGTCGATCAAGCCGGCAATCTTGATGGCCTGAGTGACTGACATGCGCTGCTTACCGCCAAGGTCAACATAAGCGTGGGCGTCGTGTTCAAAGAACACATCCTCGCCGATCAGAACGGAGGGCAGTGTGGTCACTGGTTCCTCCCCTCTGCCCAGGCGATGGCATCCTCGTAGACATTGAGCGGAATATCGTCCTTCTTCTGAACGCCGATTACGTTGCGCAGGTAGTCCATGATCTTCGTGTGATCGCCGTAGGTCTTCATTGCGATCGCCCAAAAGCGCGAGCCCTGCGCGGGAGACACGGTGCGGATGCCGGAAGAGTCCGGTGTGGGCTTAGGCGCCGGTGAAGGTGCTACTACCGGGCGTGGCGCTTGCTGTTGCTGTGCCTGTTGCTGCGCCGGCGCTTCCGCCTTCTTCTGTAGCTCCGTCGGAAGCGGCTCGGATGCAATCGTTTCCTCTGGTGCAACGTCGAGGCCGGCAGCGACAAGGTCCTCCACATCCTGGGCGAACACATCACTGGCTGCGGTGGTGGTCAGCACCGCATCAATTTGCGCGCGCTTCTTCGCCATCTTTAGGACGGTGTTGGCAACATCCTCCATATCGGCGCGAATCTGGCGCGTACAAAATGCCGGCGAGGTTCCGTAACCCTTCTTCCACTTCTCACGGCGACGGTCGACCGGGGTCGCATCCCACTCCTCATCGCATACGGCTGCGCGCCACTGATATTTTGATTCAGCGGAGCTGGCCTCACCGACGCCGAAGCCGGCGACGGTTCCAGTGGGCGTGTGGATGACGGTGATGGTGACGCGATAGCGGATGGAGTCGGGCGTGCTCAGGTCTTCGACGTTGGGCTGAGCAGCAAGGTGAAAGAGCGCGAGAATTTTTTCGCTGCCAGGCTTATAAAGGCTGGGCTTTTGGGTGCCGGGAACCGTGCCGTAATCGATCTCCTTGCGCATGACCTGTTTCATGCAGTCAACGATTGCGGCACGCTGCGCCATCATCTGCTGGGATGTCAGGCGCGTCTCAGTGATGGAAAGCGGTGCGCTGTTTTGGAGGGTGATGGCTGTACTCATTGAACACCCCCGCAGGCCGCGCGGAAACGGTCAATCAGCGTCTTGCGTTTTTCATGCACCCCTGCAAGGGCGGCATCGCGGTGCTTGACTGCCGATGCGATTTCCGCCATGCAACCCTCGACGAGGTTGCGGCAGTTTTTGATGTTGAGATTGTGGAGAAGAATTTCGTTTTCCAAGTCCTCGATGTCGCGGACGATTAAAAGGAGCTCGCTCCTGACTTCGTGCGCAAAAGGAATTGTATTGGGAAGGGCCGCGAACTCGGGATCGAGTCGGCCATTGGGAAGCGTCGACATGTGCACCTCGCACAACGTGATTACTCACGCAGCTGTGAGCCAGGCGGCTCAGAACGGGTCGACCAAAGGGAACTGAAACGTAGGTCGAGGACCGCAGTTGCGCTGAGGTGCCCGTTTATCGATGTTTTGGAAGGATTGGTGGCGGAGGACAGGATCGAACTGTCGACCTTGGGGTTATGAATCCCACGCTCTAACCATCTGAGCTACTCCGCCATTTGGAGGGGGTGATCGAGCGGCCCGTTGGGTCGGCGGCCCGGTTGAAACACCAATCATGATTTTACGGGGGTTGGGGCTGGCGGTCAAACCGCGGCTGAGGGGGTAGAGTGGGAGCATGGCGAATTTGCTGGAGATTGATTCAAGCCCGCGGGTGAATTCGGTTTCAACACGTCTGGCGCGGGTGTTCGTGGCTCGCTGGCAGGTGGCTAATCCGGCAGGGCGGGTGGTGCGGCGGAATACTTCGGAGGAAAAGCTGCCTTATCTGGATGCGGGGCTGGTGGAGGCATTTTTTTGCCCTGAACAGGAGCGGAGTGTGGAGCAACGTCGGTCGCTCGAGCTGTCAGACCGCTTGGTGGACGAGCTGCTCGCCACGGATGTGCTGGTGATTGCCGCGCCGATGTGGAATTTTGGGGTTCCTGCCTCGTTGAAGGCGTGGATTGATCTGGTGGTGCGGCCCTGGCGGACCTTCGAGCTGACGGCGGAGGGCGTGCGCGGGTTGGTTCCACCCGGCAAGCGGGTCTTTGTTTTTACCGCGCGGGGCGGAAGTTACGGCGCGGAGTCGAAGTACGGGGAGCTTGATTTCCAGGAACCGTACCTGCGCGCGCTCTTTGCTTCGCTCGGCATGGTGGACGTGCGGTTTGTTCATGCCGAGCAGCAGCACCATGCGGGCGGTGAGTCGATGAGGCGTGCGCTTGAGAAGATTGAGGCCCTGGAGATTTGAGCAGCGGCGATGGTGTGGCTAACATAGAAGATGATGCACGAGAATAAAATAATCGGGATCATTCCGGCGCGGCTTGCTTCGACGCGGCTGCCGCGCAAGGTGCTGCGCGAGCTCGCCGGCCGGCCGCTGGTGGAGTGGGTTTGGCGCGCTGCGGTCGAGTCGCGCGCCATGGATGAAATCATTGTGGCCACGGACTCCGATGAGGTGATGGCGGCGTGCCGCGCGCGCGGAATCCCTGCCGAGTTGACGCGGGTCAATTGCGCAAGCGGCTCGGACCGTGTGCATGAGGTCGCGCAAAGGCATGAGGCCGGGATTTACGTCAACATCCAGGGCGACGAGCCGCTCCTGATGGCCGAGCACTTCCGCGCGCTGCTGTCGCCGTTTGCCGATGCCGCGGTCGATGTCACCACGCTGGCCGTTCCGTGTGGGGAGGATGAGATCAACAATCCAAACGCCGTGAAGGTGGTGGTCGGCGTCGATGGACGCGCGTTGTATTTTTCGCGTGCCGCGATTCCTTTTGACCGCGACCATGGCGGGCGCGTGGAGTACCGCAAGCACTTGGGGATTTATGCCTACCGGCGCGGCGCGCTGGAAAAATTTGCCGCGCTCAAGCCCGCGCCGCTCGAGTTGACGGAGAAGCTGGAGCAGTTGCGGATGCTTGAGAATGGAATGCGCATCGTGGTCGCCGATGTTGCGATGGACACGGTGGGCGTGGACACGGAAGAGGACCTCAAGCGCGCCGAGGCGGAGCTGTTGAGGCGGCAGAAGTAGATGCCCGGTTTCTACATTGAAAATTTTGGCTGCCGCGCGGCCCGTGCCGATGGCGAGGCCGTGGCCGAGCGTTTGCGCGCTTCAGGATTGCGCGAGGCTGCTGCGGATGCGGCTGAGGTGGTGGTGGTGAACACGTGCAGCGTGACGGCGGAAGCGGATCGCGCCGCGCGGGCCTTTATCCGGCGGACGAACCGCAAAAATCCCGCTGCGAAGATTGTGGTGACCGGCTGCTATGCGCAGCGTGCTCCTGAAGAGCTGGCCGCGCTTGCCGGTGTGCGCGCGGTGGTGGGCAACAGCCACAAGGCCATGGCTCCGGCGGTGGTGGAAGAGCTGATTCAACCCCAGGTCTCCAATGGTGGGAATCCGCCCGCACCCGGGGAATTTGTCAGCGTGCATCAATTGCTTGCGGGCAATCCGGTTGCGATTCTCGCCGATGACCGGTTTGCTCACTCGTTTCTGGAGGAGGCGCAGGTTGCGCCATCGAGCGGCGAGGAAAGCGAAGAGGGTGGCCGGAACCAGACGCGGCCGAATCTCAAAATTCAGGAAGGCTGCGGGAACCACTGCACTTTTTGCGTGATTCCGCAGACGCGTGGCCGTTCACGCAGTTTGGATGCGGCAGCGATTCTCAATCAGGTTGCCGGGTTTGTCCGCGCCGGTGGCAATGAGCTGGTGATTTCGGGCATCA
>JAJXXN010000151.1 GCA_021781075.1 Acidobacteriota bacterium
AAAAGACCTCGCGCGCGGCGGTGTGCCGCTTGGGGAGATACACCCGCAACTCGAGGATTCACTCGGCACCGGCATATTGAAGTTGCAGCAGTTCACCTGGGAACTGCTCGAAGCGAGCGGCGTCGGCGTGCTATTCCTCGCCACCCCGCACGAAAGCTCGCGCGAGCTTGCTCCTGAGGCGCTGCGGCGCGGCATCAAGGTCATTGACCTGAGCGGCGCATGGCGTTTGACCGATGCCAAAAACCGCGCCGTCTACAAATTTGAGGATGAAGGCTCGCCCGCCGCCCAGGCCGCCCAGGACATCGCTGTTTACGGGATGCCGGAGCTGCACCGCGCTGCAATCGCACATGCAACACTGGTCGCCAACCCCGGCTGCTATGCCACCTCGGTCATCCTGGCCGTGAAGCCTTTGGTGGCTGCGGGGCTTGTTGACGTGGAAGCCGGCATCATAGCCGACGCAAAAAGCGGCGTCAGCGGCGCGGGCAAAACGCCAACGGCCAAGACGCACTACATGTACGCGGCCGACAATCTCTCGGCCTACGCGCTTTTCCAGCACCGGCACACCGGCGAACTGATCGAGCAAATCGGGCTCAAGCACGGCGGAATCACCTTCACCCCGCACCTGCTCCCCATCCCGCGCGGCATTTTGTCCACCGTCTACCTGCGTCTCAAAACGCCGCAAACACGCGTGGCGGTGCTTGGGGCATTCCAGAAGTTTTTTGCGGCAAGCCCGCTGGTGCGGTTGCGCGCTGATTCCCTGCCACAGATTCAGCACGTCGCGCGCACAAACTATTGCGACCTTGGATTTGAACTTTCACCCGATGGGCGGCAGGCCATCGTCATCAGTTGCATCGACAATCTTCTCAAGGGCGCGGCCGGCCAGGCGGTGCAGAATCTCAACGTGATGATGGGTTGGAATGAGGCGGAGGGACTTGAATGAGGTTTGTGGTCAAGCTCGGCGGCGCGGGCCTTGAATCGCCGGAGTTGCTCCAAGGGTGCGTCAAGGCAATTGCCGACCTCGCGCGGGATGGCCATCAGGTGGCCGTCGTGCACGGAGGCGGAATCCAACTGACCAAGACCCTCGAGCGCCTGGGGAAGAAGAGCGAGTTTGTCAACGGCCTGCGCGTAACCGACGCGGAAACGCGCGATGCCGCGCTGATGGTGCTTGCCGGCAAGGTCAACAAACAACTGGTGGCGGCGTTTTCAACGCAAGGAACGACCGCGGTGGGGCTGAGCGGCGGCGATGGATTGATATTCCGCGCGCGCAAGAAGCGCACCGCGCCGGATTTGGGCTTCGTGGGCGAGATTGCGGGAGCGGACACAAGATTGCTTGAGGCGGTGTGGCAACTGGGTTATGTGCCTGTTTTCTGCTCCATGGCGCTGGGCTCCGATGGCGAGTATTACAACGTGAACGCCGACGAGATGGCGGCGAGCTGCGCGGCCAATGCCAAGGCTGACGCGCTGGTTTTTTTGACCGATGTGCCCGGTGTCAAGGGTGCCGATGGCGCGGTCATGCGCTGGCTGAGCATTGACCAGATTGCTGAAATGGCAAAGAACGCCGTGATTACCGGCGGGATGCTGCCCAAGCTCGGCTCCTGCCGCGAGGCGCTCCTGAACGGCGTCAAGCGCGTGCGCATTTTGCCGGCTGATGCGGCGAAGGTGCTACCCGACCTGACCAGTTCGCGCGTTGCCTTTGGAACTGAAGTGATGGTGGCGTAGGCACAGGGATTGAGAGAGCAAGGGGCAGAAGGAGAGAGATGAGCAAGTTGGAAAAAATCCGCGAGGCCGAGTCGAGGCTGCTCTTGCAGACCTACGACCGCAACCCGATTTTGTTTGAGCGGGGCGAGGGCGTCCACCTGATTGATGAGCAGGGCGCCCGGTATCTCGACCTGCTGGGAGGCATCGGCGTCAATGCGTTGGGATATGCGCACCCGGACGTGGTTGAGACGATTGCGCGGCAGTGCAAGGACCTGATTCACATTTCAAATTTGTATTACCACCACTGGCAGGCGGAACTGGCGGAAAAGCTGACGACGCGCACGGGGATGGAGCGCGTCTTTTTTTCAAACAGCGGCACTGAAGCCTGGGAAGGCGCGCTCAAACTGGCGCGCGCCCACGCAGGCCTGCTGCGCGGCGAGGGACGCGAAATTGGGACAAAATTCCTCGCCCTCGAGCACAGCTTCCATGGCCGCACCTTCGGCTCGGTTTCAACGACGTGGAAGGCAAAGTATCGCGAGCCCTTCGCGCCCGGCCTGCCGGGCGTGGAGTTTGTGCGTTTTGATGACGTGGCCGACCTGCGCGCCAAGTTTTCAAATGAGGTTTGCGCAATCTTGATTGAGGCAATTCAGGGCGAGGGCGGCGTCCGGCCGGTGTCGCGGGAGTTTTTTGCTGTTGCGCGTGAGTTGGCCAGCTCCACCGGCGCGCTGCTGATTGCCGATGAGATTCAGGCCGGGATGGGGCGGACGGGCAAGTGGTGCGCCTACCAGCATTATGGGATCCAACCCGATGTAACGACGCTCGCCAAGCAACTCGCCGGCGGCGTTCCCCTCGGCGCAATCCTCTGCACTGAAGAGGCCGCGCGCGCCATCCACGCCGGGATGCACGGCACCACGTTTGGCGGCGGGCCACTCGCCTGCGCGGTGGCCTGCACGGTGATTGACGTGATTGAGCGCGACGGGCTGATGGAGAATGCCTCGGCTGTCGGCGGCTACTTTATCGCGCAACTGGACTGGCTGGCGAAGAAGCACGCGGCGATTGTGGATGTGCGCGGCAAGGGGTTGATGCTGGCCGCGGAGTTGGACTCTGCGGAGCTTGCCAAGAAGGTTGTCGCGGAGATGCTCAAGCGGCGCATCCTGATCAATTGCACCAGCGAGACGGTGCTGCGCATGTTGCCGCCCTACATTTTGAAGAAGCAGCACGTGGACGAAGCGATCCGCGCGCTCGATGAAATTTTGACGGAAGAGGAAGCAGCCCCCGCGGCGGCGGGTGCAAACAAAGGAGAGGCACGTGGCTAGCAAGGCATTTTTGGAAAAACAGGAGCGGGCCATCCCCGTGCAACAGGACGTGGACATACTCTCCGCGGCGGCGCGCCTGGCCGGCGAGGACCTTTGCTCCATCGCGGACCTCTCCAGCGGCGAGGTCCGCGCGATTCTCAAGCTGGGCCACGACATCAAAGTCAACCCGCGCGAGTACCGCCATGCGCTGGACGCAAAACAAATGGTCCTCATGTTTGAGAAGGCGAGCCTGCGCACACGGCTGAGCTTTGAAACCGGCATCAACACGCTCGGCGGCAATGCCGTCTTCTTCGACCACACCAACTCCCCGCTCGGCGAGCGCGAAAGCATTGCCGATGTGGCGCGCAACGTGGAGCGCTGGGTGGACATCATCGTGCTCCGCACCTACGCGCACGACACGATCACGGAGATGGCGGCCAACTCGCGCGTGCCGGTCGTGAATGCGCTCTCGGACTTCGAGCATCCATGCCAGGCGCTGGCGGATTTCATGACGCTCGACGAGCACTTTGGCAACGTGGCTGGGTTGAACTTTACCTATGTGGGCGACGGCAACAACGTCTGCCACTCGCTGATGCTGACCGGCGCGCAGTTGGGCGTGAACGTTACGGTGGCAACGCCGCGCGGCTATTCACCGGACATTGAGATTGTGACGCGCAGCCGCGAGATTTGCGAAGAAAACAAGTGCAGGCTGACGCTGGTGCAAGACCCACAGGCCGCAGCAGAGGGCGCGGATGCAATTTACACCGACGTCTGCGTCAGCATGGGCTATGAGCACGAATCAACCAAGCGCGCGCCCATCTTCAGGCCGTTCCAGGTGAATGAAGCGCTGATGCAACGCGCCAGTGGCAACGCGGTTTTCATGCACTGCCTTCCCGCGCGCCGCAACGCCGAGGTCACCGACGCAGTCCTCGACGGCCCGCAGTCCATCGTCTTCGACCAGGCGGAAAACAGGATGCACGCGCAGAAGGCGCTGCTGCTCTTGCTGCTTGGCGGGCTGGCGAATGTGGCGAGTTTTCAAAGCAAGGGCTGAGTGAGTTGGGGCTGATGCGCTGAAGATCAGATCAGTTTGTAGCAGGGCACGGCTTTCGCCTTGCCTCTCATGGGCTAAAACTTCGTTGGGGCTTTTACCCCTTT
>JAJXXN010000163.1 GCA_021781075.1 Acidobacteriota bacterium
CTGATCAACGCGACGGGGACGAAGCTGAACTTTGGCGAGACGGAGGGGTTGGGGCCGGAGGGCCATCCGCTTTCGGTGTGCACGTCGAGCCATGCGGTGGAGACGGCGAAGCATTTTTTGGCGCTTGTGGAGCGGATGAAGAAGGGCGAGCACTGCCGGTTTGTGGTGGGCAGTGGCCACGGGATGTGCACGTGCCAGGGCGCGGCATTTGAGTATGTGGTGAACCTGGAGTTTGAGCTGCGCCGGCACAAGGTGCGCGACAAGGCCGAGGTCATCTTCCTGACCAATGAGTATGAGCTGGGCGACTTCGGCATGGGCGGCGCGTTCATCCAGCGCAACGGTTACATCACGCCGACAAACATCTTCACCGAGTCGGTAATGGCGGAGCGGGGCATCTGGTCGATCATCCGCGCGCATGTGAAGAAGGTGGAGGCCGGCAAACTTTACTACGAGACGCTGGCCGGCGAGGACCACGAGCTGGGCTTTGATTTTGCGATGTTGATTCCGCCCTTTACTGGCGTGGGCCTGAAGGCCTTCAACCGCGAGGGTGCGGACATCAGCGGCGAGCTGTTTGCGCCGAACGGCTTCATGAAGGTGGATGGGGATTACAACTCAAAGCCCTATGAGGAGTGGCGCGCCGCGGACTGGCCGAAGACCTACCAGGTGCCGAAGTACCCGAATGTGTTTGCGGCTGGAATTGCATTTGCCCCCCCGCACACGATTTCAAAGCCGTACAAGAGCCCGCGCGGCACGCCGATTTACGCGACCGCGCCACGTACCGGCATGCCGTCGGCCACGATTGGGCGCGTGGTGGCGCGTAGCATCAAGGACATGATCGAAGGCAAGGGCAGCAAGGCGTACAGCGCATCGATGGCGGAGCTGGGTGCGGCCTGTGTGGCCTCATCCGGTTTCGGCTTGTTCAAGGGGACGGCGGTATCCATGACGGTTTACCCGATTGTGCAGGATTATGAGCGTTTTCCAAAATATGGCCGCGATCTCAAGTTCACCTCCGGCGAGATCGGCCTGGCGGGACATTGGATCAAGATGATTTTGCACTACATGTTCCTGTACAAGGCGAAGCTGAAGGCCGGCTGGCGCATGATTCCCGAGTAGCCGGTGCGGGCAGAAATAGAACCGCAAGAGGAGGCAGCACCTTGAAAGAGTTTGAACTGACCGGAGTGAACACGAACATCTACGCGACGCAGCCGACGCCCTTCACGCGTTTCATGCGCACGTTTTTCCTGTGGCAATTGTGGCGCTTTGCGGCCATCAACCTGCGGATGATGCAGATCATCCGGCTGGAAAAGAACCTGCACAAATAAGCGCATGGGAGCCGCGGCTGTGTTGGCGGCGGCCCGTGCGGCTTTATTCACCGCGTTTTATTCCTGGGTTGCCATCAAGGCGGCGAGCAGCGCGGTGCGACGCGGCAACTCAGTCACATCAATCTGCTCGTGCGCGGCATGCGCCCCAAGACCGACCGCGCCCATGCCGTCGAGTGTGGGAATTCCGAGCGCCGAGGTGAAGTTGCCATCGCTGGCGCCACCGGTTGCCGCCTCCTCCAAATCCCAGTCGAGTTCGCTTGCCAGCAGACGCGCGCGTGTGAACAGGCGCGCTGTGCCGCGTGTGCGCTCCATCGGCGGGCGGTTGATTTCAGCTGAGATTTCAATCTCGCATTCGCGGTCAATGGGACGGAGGCGGTCGAATTTGGCCATGATGCGCGCGGCGTCTGATTTCCGCGCAATGCGCAGGTCACCCTCAGCCCACGCGTGCGCGGGGACGACGTTGGTTGTTGTGCCGCCGCCGATGAGGCCGGCGCTGACGGTGAGTCCGCGCCTGAGGTCAGTGAAGGCGGCAATGCGCTCGAGCTGGCGGGCGAGTTCGAGCACGGCGCTGCGGCCTTTTTCGAAGTCAACGCCGGCGTGTGCGGCGCGCCCATGCACGTCAATGCGCCAGTTGCCGGTACCCTTGCGCGCGGTTTTATAGGCGAGTGACTGGGCGGGTTCAAGGACGAAGACGGCGCTGCAATTTTTGGCGGCGTGCTCGATGGCGGCGCGCGAGGCGCGTGAGCCGGTCTCCTCATCGCTGGAGAGGAGCAACTGGACAGCGAGGCGGTCATCAGCCCCGGCCTCCTTGAGCAGGCGAAGCGCCGTGAAGGCAATGGCGACACCGGCCTTCATGTCAAAGACGCCGGGACCGTGGAGGGTTTTGCCTTCAAGCTTGACGGGCATGGATTTGAGTGTGCCGAGTGGCCAGACAGTGTCGAGGTGGCCGAGGAGCAGTACGCGTGATTTTGCTGAGCGCGGTCCGAAGGCGGCGGAGAGAATTCCGCCGGAGGGCGGCGCCTTCATGATTTTGACGCGGGCGCCCAGGGCGTGGGCTTCACGGGCGGCAAAGTCGAGCGCGCGGCGTGTGGCCGAGGCGTCGTCCGATGGCGACTCAATGCGGGCGAGTCGCTGAATAAATGCGAGTTGCTGTGGTTGCAAGCGGCGGGCGCCCGCGACAAGCGCGCGCATGGGCAGGCCAGTATTTTTCATCGACCTGATTTTAACAGCATGTGGCGCGGGCGGGAGGGCGCGATGTGTCCTGTATTGACGACGTTATGACTGTTGCGGGTTTAAAAATTGTCTGGCGCACGGCGCTTATTGTGGGTAGAATCACGCCAATCGAAAATCCACGCAACGCGGCGATGGGTTCCACGGAAAGGAAATTGTCATGGACGAATCGACGGTTCAAACGGTGGGCGGTAACTACATCATGCGGCATTGGCATGGGGAGCTTTCACTGCCCAGGTCGTATTGGCTTAACGGCGTGCTGCTGTGGGGGCTGCTGGTGAACCTTGGCGGGCTGGTCGCGCTGACGGTGCTGGTTTTCGCGGTGGGCAACAAGAGCGCGCCATTGGCGTGGACGGCGCTGGGTGCCTACCTGGCGATCGAGATAAGCGTTTACCTGTGGGCGCTGGTGGGGATATGGCGCTCGGCCGGCAGGTATACGGGGCCAGCGATCTGGAAGGTACTGGCGCGGGTGGCGATTTGCCTGGGCGTGATTGTGAGCGTTGCAAATATGGCGCGCACGGTTGCGAGCGTATCGCAGATTTTGAACCAGGGCGGGAGTATTACGGTGGGCGAGTAGTGGGACGAACTGCGCGTGTATAGGGATAATAAATGCGACTCACTCCCCGGTCTCAAAAGAGAGACCGGGGGCACCCGGAATTGTGGTGGCACACGGTATGAAAAGCAACTGCAGATTCTTCGACTTCGCAACTCGCGCGTGCGCGAGTTGCTGCGCTCAGAATGACAAGGTATGGGGAGTAGCAGTGTTTTGAATCATTCGCATTCTCCCCATTCAATGTCATCCTGAGCGACCCTGGGCGAGTGTAATGAGCCGAAGGGGAGTCGAAGGATCTGCAGTTGTTTTTTAATTGTTCATCCGGTCGAAGGCGTGTTGATAATCACGCGGCTCATACTCATACCAATCGCGACTCAAATCATTCCAGGTTGGGTTTGACTTTTCTATAAGCGCGATCTTTTTCGCACGCACCCATCGTTTCAGTTGCTTTTCTCTACTGATAGCAGCTGAGACTTCGCCGAATCTCTCGAACCAAACAAGGCGATCACAGTTGTACTTGCAGGTGAAGCCTTCATACTCTTTCCATTTATGCTGCCATACGCGTTTACGCAGATCACTCGTGACGCCAATGTAAAGAGTCCGGCTTTGGCTGGCGACGATGTAGGTATAGTAAACATCTTTATGCATGACGACATCATACGCCGGGAGGCTGATTTAAAAGCAACTGCAGATTCAAGGATGGCACACATGCAAAAAGCAAATGCAAGAGCAACTGCAGATTCTTCGACTACGTTTTTCACGCTACGCGCGAAAAACTCCGCTCAGAATGACACGGCATGAGGGAAAATGGTTTTGTTGGCCCACATCTTGGAATAACGAATTGGGGTCTCCAGTCCAACTTATCCTATTTTAACATTTACCTAAATGTTTTTCACATTCAATTGCAAATTGGTCTGAATCAATTGCTTCAACTGTAAAGAGACAATGATGATCAAACTTTTCAATAGATACATTCCACTTATTCAATTCACGACATTCT
>JAJXXN010000209.1 GCA_021781075.1 Acidobacteriota bacterium
GCCAAAACTCCATGCGGCTCTCCTGGACACGCGAAGAGGTGGACGACAAGCTGCACAACATCATCATCGCCATCCACAAAAACTGCCATGAGACGGCGGAGAAGTACGGCCAACCGGGCAACCTCGTCCTCGGCGCCAACATCGCCGGCTTCCTCAAGGTCGCCAACGCCATGCTCGAACAGGGGCTGGTGTAAAAGGCAGGGATCATCTGAGACCTGGGAATCACAAACCGCGCGGGAGGGCAAGAGCCTTTCCGCGCGGTTTTTCACCTGCCTGATTCCACTTACTTGCCTTCATCCGACAACCCCGCCAGAGTGCACCGCATCTTGTCACCTACACCATCGCATGAAACTGTATGATTCAGATTTGCGGCAGTTTGGTCAGGATCAAACAAGAAGGGTGCGCGAATGAAATCTCCCGGGGCTGGCAAAATAAGCACCATCACAATCGTCTGGCCTCAGTTACTTGTCGTCGTGATTGGCTTGTCTTGCGTCGCTTTGCTGCTGGCCGGTTGTGGCGCTACACAATCACCGCCTCCCACGGCGCAACCTGCCACCTATTACGTCTCCACCTCCGGGAATAACGGAAATCCAGGCACCATCGCATCCCCTTGGCGGACAATCCAGCATGCCGCCAACCTGGCAACTGCAGGCGACACCGTGTATATCCGGCAAGGGGTATACAACGAAATTGTCACACTGCAGGCATCGGGAACAGCAGCGGCGCCAGTCATTTTCTCCAGTTACCCGGGCGAGCTTGTCACTGTGGATGGAGCCGGCTTGGCGATACCCAATGGGGAGTGGGGATTGTTTACAATCCAGGACTTGGATTACATCACCATTGAGGGATTTGAAATCCGCAATTTCACTTCAAACAACGCGGATGAGCCAATAGGCATTTATGTCTCCGGGGCCGGCAATAACATCCGCATACTAAACAATCACATCCATGACATTGCCACAACTGCATCTGGCTGTGCCTCAGCAGCCCTTGGTGTGGCCATTTACGGCAGCAGCGGCACCGCGTCCATCAACAATCTGCTCCTCAGCGGCAACGAAGTGGATCATCTGACGACTGGCTGCAGCGAGTCTGTGGCACTCGATGGCAACGTCGAGAATTTCACCGTATCAAACAACTTGATTCACGACAATGACAACATCGGCATCGATGTCGCCGGTTTTTATGGCGTCTCTCCAAACCCATCGCTCGACCAGGCACGCAGCGGCATCCTCAGCGGGAACACCGTTTACAACATCACCTCAAACTACAATCCAGCCTACGGCACCCCTCTGCCCAACAACAGCTATGGGGCCGATGGCATTTACATCGACGGTGGCACCCAGGTCGTGGTCGAGCGTAATCTTGTCCACAATGCGGATATCGGCATCGAGGCGGCCAGTGAAAACAAGGGCCATGTCACGAGCTATGTCACGGTTCGCAACAATGTCATTTACTCCAACAACAGCGTGGGCATATCCATTGGCGGATATGCCAATGCCGACACTGTCGGGGGTAGCGATCATATCACCATTGTCAATAACACCTTGTTCAACGACGGCTCGGCGAACTCGGACAACGGGGAATTCCAGGTTCAATATTCGGCAACCAACAACATCTTTGAGAACAACATCCTGTACGCCAATGCTCAGGCACTGTTTCTGAATAATTTCACCACGTCAGCAACGCCCCCTGCCACGCTTGATTACAACCTCTATTACTCAACCGTGGGGGCGGCCAATGGCACATGGATATGGCAAGACACCGGTTACACCGGCTTTTCCTCCTATCGAAAAGCCGTGCCTATGGATGCCCACTCTCTTTTCGCCGGACCGCTCTTCTTATCTATTTCCTCCACCCCTCCCGACTTGGACATTCAAGGCGCTTCGCCGGCATGGAATGCGGGGACCAACCTCGGGGCGGCAATTGTCGGCACCGCGGATTTCCCTGGAAACCCGCGCGTCAACAGCAGCGGCCAAATTAACATTGGCGCCTATGAGCAATAACCTGTGGCACGATTCGGGGATATGGCCTGCAACGGCTGCCCGGATTGCACGCAATTTTGTCTTTCCTGGCCCCTACCGCCGGTTGTTTTTGTCGCGCCCGCGCTCTGCAAAATTCCAAATCCCCGAATGAAAAAATGCCGGGCCGCGGCCCGACATTTTTTATTCCCGTGGCGCCAACCAACTATTTCCCGTTCATTGGTTCTTCACCCGCACCACCGTGATCTTCGCGAAGCCCTCTTCAAAGGTTGGCGGCTTCAGCTTCTCCGCCATCTTGCGCATCACTTCCTCATTCACATTGCGGTCGCGTTTGCGGTTGCGCTCCAGGCAGACTTCGAGCGGCACATCGAAAAACACCGCCTGCGTCTCAAAGCCAAAGCTCGAGGCCATCTTGATCCATTGCCGCCGCTCGTGCGCCGACAAATTCGTCGCGTCCACATAATTCCACGGCATGCGCGCAATCAGCCGCGCCCGCAAGAGCGAACGCAAGGTTGAAAACACCAGCCCCTGGTAGCGCTGCTCCTCCACGTCGTCAAATAAAATGTTGCGCAGCAGGTCGCTTGAGAGCGGCGTCACTCCCCGCCGGTTGAACCACGTCGTCTTGCCCGAGCCCGGCAACCCGATCGCCAGCACCACATGCCCCTTTGGCGCCTTCGGGTCCGCCGCCGCCGCCTTGCGTGCCGCTTCCGCGCCATTGCCCGTCTCCGGCTGCGTCTCCAACTCGATGCGCTTGTCCTCCAGCGCCTGCTTCTCTTCGCTGCTCCTGAAAAACGAGAACATGCCCCCGCTTTTCTTCTTCGGCTCCTCTTTCACAGCCGGCTTCACCGCCTCGCGCGCCGGCAAGGGAACATCACCGTAATTCGGCACCAGCGGCCTTGGTTGGTCCTTGGGAATCTCCTGCCCGATCCTGCCTGTTTGCTCGGATAGATTGGGCGCCCGTCTTGAACGTCTTCTCATTGAATCTAATAACCTTCCCGGATTTACCGGCGCGGCCGCCCGCTCCTTCGCTTGGCAGTCGATCCCGGCCTCTGGCCTCTCTGCCGGGCATACTCACGGCGGCCTGTCCTCTATTCGGAATAACACACTCCGCCAAAACGCGGCAACAGACCAGGCAACGGATTTCCCCGCCCCGCCCCATCCTTGACAACGCCACCCCGCCTTTACGCCCGCCCGCTTGCCCTCATCCCTTGTACCCGCCGTCACATACAACCATGCCTCTCCCATTTCAGAATTTTCTTGGCAGAGCGTGCAGGCGGAATGGCCTCGCAACCCTGCGGGTGCAATCTGCCGGGTGATAAACTGAAAGGTTTGGTGGCCTTTGAATCCGCCGGACCCTGAAAATTGGGCAGATCGTTGGGCCCGAAAATCCCTAGCCTACGGGCTACTGAAGGAGAACACACACACATGGCAGTTAAGGTTGGTATTAACGGCTTTGGCCGTATTGGACGCAACGTTTTGCGCGCCGCCCTCGGCAACCCCAACATCGAGTTTGTTGCCGTCAACGACCTCACCAGTCCGGCAACCCTCGCCCACCTGCTCAAGCATGATTCCATCCTCGGCAACCTGAAGAATGAGATCATTGCCGGTGACGACTTCATCGCCATCGACGGCAAGAAGATCAAGGTCTTCGCCGAGCGCGACCCCGCCAAGCTGCCCTGGGCAGAAGTCGGCGCGCAGGTCGTCGTCGAGTCCACAGGCCACTTCACCGACGCTGAAAAGGCCAAGGCACACCTCGGCGCGACCGTCAAGAAGGTCATCATCTCCGCCCCGGCCTCGAACGAGGACATCACGCTGGTCCTCGGCGTCAACCAGGACAAGTACGACCCCGCAAAGCACAACATCATCTCCAATGCCAGTTGCACCACCAACTGCCTAGCGCCGGTCGTCAAGGTCCTGCTGGAGCACTGCGGCATCGTCAGCGGCGTCATGACCACCATCCACAGCTACACCAACGACCAGGTCATCCTCGACTTCCCGCACAAGGACCTTCGCCGCGCCCGTGCCGCCGCGCTCAACATGATCCCGAGCTCGACCGGTGCCGCCAAGGCCCTCAAGCTCGTCCTTCCCGCGACCGCCGGCAAGCTCGACGGCTCCGCCATCCG
>JAJXXN010000101.1 GCA_021781075.1 Acidobacteriota bacterium
AGTACATTGTCCTGGTCGAGGGCGCGATTCCCACCAAGGACGATGGCGTCTACTGCATGATCGGCGGCAAGACGGCCGAGTCGATCCTTCAGGAGGTATCGAAGGATGCGATGGCGGTGATTGCCTGGGGCAGTTGCGCGTCGAATGGCTGCGTGCAGGCGGCGAAGCCGAACCCGACCGGTGCGACTCCGATCCACAAGCTGATCAACAAGCCGGTGATCAACGTGCCCGGCTGCCCGCCAATTGCCGACGTGATGATGGCGGTGGTGACGCACATCCTGGTGCTGGGGCAGATGCCGCAGCTCGACAACCAGGGACGCCCCAAGGAGTTTTACGGGCGCCGCGTCCACGACACCTGCTATCGCCGGCCGTATTACGATGCCGGTCTCTTTGTCGAGGCGTGGGATGACGAGAGCGCGCGCAAGGGCTATTGCCTTTACAAGATGGGTTGCCGCGGCCCGGTCACCTACAACGCCTGCTCGGTGGTCAAGTGGAACGAGGGAACCAGCTACCCAATCCAGTCCGGCCACGGTTGCATCGGCTGCTCGGAAGAGGGCTTCTGGGACAATGGCCCCTTCTATCGTCATCTGCCCAAGTTCCCTGGCTTTGGCATTGAGAGCACTGCGGATACGGTGGGCACGCTCGTCGGAATCGCCACCGTTGCCGGCGTCGCCGCGCACGCCGTTGTCACCAATGTTCGCAAAAAGAGCGTGATCGCCGAAGTTCACGCCGAAGATATGAAGGAGTCTTAAGAGGCCATGACACGCATCGTTGTTGATCCAGTAACCCGTATTGAAGGCCACCTGCGCATTGAGGCGGTGGTGGAGAATGGCGTCATCACCGACGCCTTCAGCTCCGGCACAATGGTCCGCGGCCTTGAGAAGATTCTCATCGGCCGCGACCCGCGCGACGCCTGGGCCATCACCGAACGCGTCTGCGGCGTGTGCACCACCGTGCATGCCCTCACCAGCGTGCGCGCCGTCGAGGATGCGCTGGGAATCAAGGTTCCGCCCACCGCTGAAATCATCCGCAACATCATGATGGCCACCCAGCAGGTGCAGGACCACGTCATCCACTTCTACCATCTCCACGCGCTGGACTGGGTGGACGTCGTCAACTGCCTCAAGGCCGACCCCAAGAAAGCTGCCGAGTTGGCGCAGAGTTTCTCCAAGTGGGACAAGAACAACACCGCCTACTTCACCGAGATCCAGAACAAGGTGAAGAAGTTTGCCGAGACTGGGTTGGGCATCTTTGCCAATGGCTACTGGGGCCACCCGGCCTACAAGCTGCCTCCCGAGGTCAACCTCATCGGAGTCGCGCACTACATTGATGCGCTCGAGTGGCAAAAGGAGATCGTCAAGATCCACGCCGTCTTCGGTGGCAAGAACCCGCACCCGAATTACCTGGTCGGTGGCGTGCCATGCTCCATCAATGTCAACGAGCTCGGTGCCATCAACAGCGAGCGCCTCAATCTGGTGGCCAAGCTGATTGCCCAGGCCGATGAATTCGTCAACCAGGTTTACATCCCCGACCTGCTCGCTGTGGCTTCGTTCTACAAGGACTGGGCGAAGTGGGGCGGCGGTTTGTCCAACTACCTGAGCTATGGCGAGTACCCGACCAAAGGTTACGCCGACGTGGATTCCTTCAAGATGGCCCGCGGCGTGATCCTCGGACGCGACCTCAGCAAGGTGCTCCCGGTCAACGCCAAGGACTCGCAGGAGATCAAGGAGTACATTGCCCACTCGTGGTACGAGTACGATGGCGGCAGCAACGAGGGTCTGCATCCCTGGGCTGGCGAGACAAACATCAAGTACACCGGACCAAAGCCGCCTTTCACCAGCCTGGAAGGCAGCGAAAAATACAGCTTCCTGAAGACTCCGCGTTGGAAAGACAACGCCATGGAAGTTGGGCCACTCGCCCGTGTGCTGGTCAGCTACGCCGCCGGCCGGCAGGATGTGAAGGAAGTCGTGGGCATGGTGCTGGGCAAGCTCAATGTGCCGTTGGCCGCACTCTTCTCAACGCTGGGCCGAACCGGCGCCCGCGCCGTCGATTGCGCACTGGCCATGAACTACCTGAAGGAGTTCTACGGCGAACTCATGGATCACGTGAAGTCCAACGACGTTTCCACCTTCAACGGTGAAAAGTGGGATCCGAAGAGCTGGCCGTCGGAGGCCGAGGGTGTTGGCTTGACTGAGGCCCCGCGCGGGGCACTGGCGCACTGGATCAAGATCAAGGACGGCGCCATCGCCAATTATCAGCTGGTCGTCCCAACCACCTGGAATGGCTCGCCGCGTGATGCCAAGAGCCAGCGCTCCAGCTTCGAAGCCTCGCTCATCGGCACACCGGTGGCAAAGCTCGACGAGCCGGTTGAGATACTGCGCACCATCCACTCCTTTGACCCGTGCCTGGCCTGCTCGGTACACCTCTATGACCCGCAGGGCAACCACATCAGCCGCGTAACTTTTGAGTGAGGGAAAAATGAGCACTACTCATTTGCAGCCTGCCCACCCTGCGCACAGCAAGATGGCAGAGTACTACAGGATTTATGTGTGGGAGGTGCCGGTTCGCCTCTATCACGGCATCAACGCCCTGTCCATGGTGCTCCTGTGCGTCACCGGTTACCTGATCGGCGCGCCTCACCGCATCTTCTACGCCAATGAGGCATACCAGCTTTATTGGTTCGGCACCGTGCGTTTCATCCACTTCCTGTGCGCGTTCATCTGGGTCTTCAACTTCCTGGTGCGCATCTACTGGGGCTTTGTGGGGAACAAGTACTCCAACTGGCGCAACTACTTCCCGCTGACCAAGGAGCAACGGGGCGAAATCAGGGAAGTGATCTGCGCCGATGTTTTGCAGTATTGCAAAAACAGCAGGAGCTACGTGGGCCACAACCCGCTTGCGGCCTTCACCTACTTTCTCACCTTCCTGGCTTTCATTTTTCAGGCGGTGACGGGCTTCGCCCTTTACTCCAGCATGAGCTCCTCGGTGCTGCCCTCCATGTTCAAGTTCGTGATTCCCTTGATGGGCGGCGAGGCGGTGGTGCGCTTCTGGCATCATCTCTTCCTGTGGTTCTTCGTGGTCTTCATCATCGTCCACGTTTATCTTGCCCTCTATCATGATTATGTGGAGGGCCGGGGAGAGATTTCAGCCATCGTCAGCGGCTGGAAGTTCCATCATGTGGATGCGGCACCGGACAACAAAGTAAAAAAATAACCCCCGTGGCGGGCGGCAGGTTTCGGCCGCTCCCTGCAAACCAACCAGGCCCCGGCGGCGCACTCCTCTGGGGCCTTGTGTGTAAGAATCTTCCCGTGACTTCAGAAAAAAAAACCCTCATCCTCGGCCTCGGCAATATTCTGATGAGCGACGAAGGCGTTGGCGTGCATGTGGTCCGCGCCATTGAACAAATGCAACTGCCGGCCCATGTCGAATGCCTCGACGGCGGCACCGGCGGGTTTTTATTGCTTGAGCCGATGCAGCAGGCCGACCGCATCATCATGATCGACGCCGCCGCGGATGATTCCCCCCCCGGCACCATTCGCCGCATCACGCCCAGATATTCAAAGGATTATCCTGTCACGCTCACCGCGCATGACGTCGGCATCAAGGACCTGCTCGATGTCTTCCACATCCAGGGGGACATGGACGGCACGGGCGCGACGCAGAAAGAGATCATCCTCTATGCCATCACCATCAATCCCAAACAGCCCATCGCGCTCGAGATGAGCCGCGAGTTGGTGGCCGCGGCCGATGAGGCGGTCAAACGCATCCGCGCGGAACTGTGAGTGCCCGTGCCGCTCTTTCATCACGCAGGAGTGCCGCAGGTTTGATAAAGTGAAGAGTTCGATGGAACTCAGATCAAACTGGCGGTCACCATGCGCACACACCCCTCAAAATTCATGGCCTTGCCGGCCCTTCTGGCGGCGCTGCTCTTTTCCGCTGTCGCCGGCTCCCAAACCGGCTTTGTCCACGCCGATGGCAAATTTCTTGTCGATGGCTCCGGGCACAAACTGCTTTTGCGCGGGACAAACCTCGGCAACTGGCTCGTGCAAGAGGGATACATGTTCCGGCTCGACAAGGGGCCAAGTTCGTCACGTGAAATTGAGACGCTGGCCAACGAGCTGATTGGGCCGACGGATGCAGCGGAGTTCTGGCGGAAGTACCGCGATGGCTACATCACGCGCGAGGACATTGATTTCATCGCCGGCCTGGGCTTCAACGCGATCCGGGTTCCATTCCATTACAAATTTTTTGACAACGGCAATGACGAGGGCTTCCGGCTCATCGACCGCGTGGTGGGATGGGCCGCCGCGGACCACATCTACGTCATCCTCGACATGCACTGCGCGCCCGGCGGCCAGACCGGGTCAAACATCGACGATAGTTGGGGCTACCCCTGGCTCTTCGAGGACCCCGCAAGCCAGCGGAAGACCATCGAAATCTGGCGCCGTATCGCCGGGCACTACAGCAACAACAAAACCGTTCTCGGCTACGACCTGTTGAACGAGCCAATTCCACATTATCCCGAGCTGCAAAAATACAACAGCCATCTGGAACCGCTCTACAAGCAAATCACCGCCGCCGTGCGCGAAGTGGACCCGAACCACGTCATCATCCTCGGCGGCGCGCGTTGGGACACGAATTTTTCCGTCTTCGGCCCGCCATTCGACAGGAACCTCATGTACCAGTTCCACAAGTACTGGATGCAGCCGAACAAGGAGGCCATCCAGGAATATCTCGATTTCCGCGCCAAATACAACGTGCCGATTTACATGGGGGAATCCGGGGAAAATACCGACGATTGGATTGCGGCCTTCCGCGCAATCCTTGATGAGAACGAAATCAGTTGGACCTTCTGGCCTTACAAGAAGATGGATTCAACACGCTCCCCCGTGACCTTTGCGAAGCCCGTGCATTGGGACGAAATTGTCAAATATGCGGCGCGCCATGCCTGGATGGGCGATTCGGAAAACTCCATCAAGGTGCGCCCATCCATTGAGGATTGCCGCGCGGCATTCGTCGACCTGCTGGAAAAAATCAAATTTGAAAACAAGATTGTGAACCGCGGGTATTTGAAGGCGCTGGATGCGAAGGGCTACTGAGCCTCAACCAGCCGCAGCGCCGCGGTGCCATGGATTGCGGTGCGCGTGGCGCGCGGGCTCAGGCCTTCCGTACGGCTGGCGATGGTGAGTTTCTCACGCTTGAGCAGCTTCTCAATCCGGCCTTCGGCATGCTCGGCCCAGGGGCCGGAATGGTCCAGCTTGAGGTAGGCCTGCCAGTGTTTGAGAGCGCGGCGTGGCTCCCCGTTGCGCTCAAAAGCGAGCGCCAGGTTGTAGTGCGCATCGGCGTAGCGTGGTGAAAGCTGGATGGCCTTTGTGTAGGCATCGATCGACTCTTCCAGGCGCCCCAGCTCATCGAGCACATTGCCGAGGTCGAAATAGGCAAGCACGTAACCAGGGTCGGCCTCGGTCGCGCGGCGGTACAACTGCTCCGCGCGAATGAAGTTGCGCTGATGGAAGCACAGCGTGCCCAGGTTGATGAACGCCGCGGCGTAGTGCGGGTCGACGGCGATGATTTCCTCATACAGCCCAACGGCGTGTTTCTTGTCGCCGCTTTCCTCGGCCTGCACCGCGGTCAGGAACAAGTCGGCAATGGTTTGCCGTGCGTGGGCCATTGAAATCGGGGTGCTGCGAGAAACACTGCGCAGTTCCGGCGAACCTTCAAAATCAAACAGCAGTTGCCGCCCGATGGGGTCAACCAGCGCGCCCTGTTGGCGGAAGGCGATGCGGCGCCCGGCCTTGACCACCCGCGCCTCGGAGAGCGGGTTGCTCAGCCCGGCCACGGCCCGCATGGCCACCACAGAATCGCGGATGAGCGCGGCGGGCACCAACTCTTCACGCAGGGCTTTTACGGTGCGCAACTGGGCGAGGTCTTGAAAGCTGAATGTTTCCAAATGGGGGATGAGCGCTGCTCGCTCCCACGCCAGCAACTGGCGGGCGCCAATGTTGAGGATTCTTAAAACATCCTGGCGACTATAGGTTGTCACCTTGCGCGCGGCCCCTTTGGATTCAAGATCGAATCGTGTGGCGCAAAATGCCACTAACGCAGATTATGCCAAGACGGGCTGTGACTATGCAGTGCCTAACTCATGTGGAAACAAAAATATGCGTGGATAACCAGTACCGGATTAGGTACATTTTGCATTTTTTTAAACAGGGCTGTGGAAATGTTCCGAGGAGGGGTGGGTTGCGGGAAAAATGGAGCCGACGATCGGACTTGAACCGATGACCTGCTGATTACGAATCGGCTGCTCTACCAACTGAGCTACGTCGGCCTACCCCTCGATTGTAGCCTGATGCGCGTGTTTGGGTAAAGGGTGCAACGGCTGCCTGCTTGCAACCCGCAGCCATGAGAAAATTAAGGGGTTGCCAGAGAAAAAAAATAATCGATTACTGGTGGTCCGGCTGGGTGCAATGGGCGATATTTTGCACGCCCTGCCGGCGGTTGCCGCGTTGCGCGCAGCCTGCCCTGGTTGGCATATTGATTGGGCTGTGGAGCCGCGCTGGCAACCGCTCTTGGCCGCGGACGATGACCTCCCGGAGTCGCTGCGTTGCGCGCAGCGGCCGCTTGTCGATGGCGTCATACCGGCGCCGACCAAGCAGTGGGGCAAAGCCCCGTTCAGCCTTA
Organism: Acidobacteriota bacterium; assembly: GCA_021781075.1. Classification (GTDB taxonomy): domain Bacteria; phylum Acidobacteriota; class Terriglobia; order Terriglobales; family Acidobacteriaceae; genus CAIMNN01. The sequence continues at coordinate 6,685 of JAJXXN010000101.1, forward strand.
AAACAGCGACTGAAGTCTTGTCTCTACGCCGTAAACTGCGCGCAGCCGGGTATGATGTGGTGCTTGACCTGCAGGGCTCCATCAAATCCGCGGTGATTGCCTCTTTTGCCGGTGCCAGGCGCATGATTGGCACGGATGCGCCGCGCGAGCGGCCAGCGCGCTGGTTTTACTCGGAGCCGGTCCGCACCTCAGGCGGGCATGTCATCGAGCAGGGGCTTGAGATTGCCTCGGCGATTGCGCCGGAGAGGCTTGCTTTTACGCCTCCGCCATTGCCGGTGAGCCGGCCGGCGGAGCAGTGGTGCGATGCATTGCTTGGCGAGTGCGGGAGCGCGCCGCTTGTGCTCATCAATCCCGGCGCGGGCTGGGGTGCCAAGTGCTGGCCACAGGAACGCTATGGCAAGGTTGCCGCCGCATTGGCAGCCGAGGGTTGCACCGTGCTGGTCAATGCCGGCCCCGGCGAGGAAGAACTGGCCAAGCGTGTTTGCGATGCCGCGGGCGGCAAGGCACGCGCCGTTCTTTGTACAATCGAACAGTTGATTGCCCTCACGCGGCGCATCGCCCTTTTGATCGCCGGTGACACGGGCCCGCTGCACCTGGCCTGTGCGCTGGGCAAGCCAGTGCTTGGAATTTATGGGCCAACTGAGCCGGGGCGTAATGGCCCCTATGGCACTCGTAGTCAGGTTTTGCGCAGCACAACAAGCCGGCGCGACCACCGCAGGATCAAGGAAACCGAGGCGGGCTTGATGACAATTGAAGCAGATGCCGTGGTGCGGGCCGCGGGGGAATTGATGAATGAGGGAGCGGGGGAGTCGCAATGAGCCAAGGCTCAGATCGGGATTTTGTGGTCGCATGGCAGCGCATTGCGCGGCGCATCCGCGTGCCCTTCGGCTTTGTCAGCGCGCTGATTTATCTTTTTGTCCTGAGCCGCCACCAGCCGGGGCATGCGCAAATTGCGTGGAGTCTGCTCTTGACCGTGCCCGGGGTCTGGTTGCGCGGTTATGCCGCGGGCTATGTGAAAAAGAACCGCGAACTGACCACAACCGGCCCCTATGCCTGGTCCCGCAACCCGCTCTATCTTGGCTCCATGATGATTGCCGCCGGCTTTGCCGTGGCACTTGGCTCGTGGTTTGTGGGCGCTTTGCTCATCGTGGGTTTTCTGCTCATCTACATTCCTGTCATCCTGGGTGAAGAGCGTTTTCTGCGCGCCAACTTCCCCGGCTTTGACGAGTACTGCCGCCGCGTTCCACGGCTGCTTGGGCTGCGCCACCAGCCGACACAAAGCGACCCGGGGAAGGGGCGTTTTTCTTTCGAACTCTATGGCAGGCACCGCGAGTACAGGGCCGCCCTGGGAGTGGCATTGTTGTATGCCTGTTTGATTTTTTTGGCGCCATACCTGGGCGCCTTGTGGAGCAGCCCCCGTTGAAGCATTCAATTTCCAGTTTGATTCTCCTCATGGCTTCGCTGGCCGCCGCCCAAGCGCCGGTGGCCGCAGTTTTGCCGCCGCCGCGTGCAGGCTACGGCTTTCCGCAAAAGCAAACCCTCACCTATGCAGTTGATTTCCGCGTCGTGCCTGCGGGCACGGCGACCGTTCACTTTGAGGCGCAAGGCGACCAGGAGCGCCTGGCTGCCTCCGCGCAGACCAACGGCGCCATCAGCCTCATTTACAAAATCGACGACCACTTTCAAACCGTCTTTAGCCGGTTGAACGGTTGCACCAGCGAGTTCACGAAGCAAACGCAAGAGGGCCGCCGCCAGTTGAACTCCTCAATCAAGATTGACTACAAGCAACTGAAGTCGGTCCTTGATGAAAAAAACCTGGTGAGCGGCAAAAACAAGCATGTGGAAACGGCAATCTCAGGTTGCGTCACCGACCTTTTGACCGGCGTTTTTTACGCCTCTTCGCAGCCGATGGAAGTGGGCCGCAGCTTTGTCTTGCCCGTGGTGGATGCCATGCACACGGTCCCGGTGACGTTGAAGGTCGAGGCGCGGGAGCAGGTCAAAACCCCGCTGGGCCTTTTCAAAACCGTGCGTGTGCAGCCGACCGCCGATGCCGGCGTGGTGAAAAACCGCGGCAATATCTGGATCTGGTACACCGATGATGAACGCCATCTGCCGGTGCAGATGCGCGCCCGCTCCTTTTGGGGCACCATCACCTTCCGGTTGATTGGCAACGAAAACAAATAAATAACTACTCCCCATTGCCGCGCGAGCAGCCAGCCAGTGGAGCGGCGTTCCGCCCGTCCAGCAGAAAACATTGCGCGCCGCCAAGGTCTGTGCGGAAGGTGAGCACACCCGCTGATTGCAGCCGGTCCAGCACCTCGGGCCGCGGATGGCCGTAGCGGTTGTGCAGCCCGCAGGAGATGACCGCAAAGCGCGGCGCGACACGCGCCAGGAACTGCGGCTGCGTTGATGTATTGCTCCCGTGGTGCCCCACCTTGAGCACGGTGCTGCCCAGTGTTGGCTCCGCAAGCATCGCCTCCTCCAACGGCGCCTCGGCATCACCCTCCAGCAGAACGGAACTGGTGCCGTAGCTTGCGCGCATAACCAGTGAATCATCATTCATCGGCTGGCTGCCGGGTGCGTGGCCGCTTAACGGCGCGAGAATATCCAGCCGCAGCGAGCCGAGCGACATCCTCTCTCCTGCTTGAAGGTATTCAACCCGTGTGCCGAGCGATCGGGCTTCCTCAAGCAGCGCCTTGTACTCGGGCACAGCGGGGTTCTTGCCGACCCACAATTCATCCGGGTGAAAATTCTCCAGCACGGATGGCAGCCCGCCCATGTGGTCGCTGTGCGCATGGGTCAGCACAACCACGTCCAAATGGCGGATGCCGCGTGCCCACAACGTGGTTGAAACCACCTCTTCGCCCACGTCGAAATTCTGTGCCGACTGCTGCGCACCCCCGCCGAGCCCGCCGCCATCCACCAGCATCGTCCTGCCCTCCGGCGTAATCAGCAGCAGGGAATCGCCCTGGCCCACATCAATGGCCTCGAACAGCAGCGCATTCCGCGGATGTTCAACAGGACGGGGAGCAGCTGAGGTGAGGATTGCGCCAAGCAGGCAAAGCCAGGCAAGGCGGCGGCGCCATTGTCCGCCAGCCGCCAATGCCATTGCGAGTGCCAACAGAAGGCAAAAAATCAGGATTTGCGTCGCAGTGGGCATCGCAACACGAACATCGGCCAGCTTCAACCCACTGAAGAGATGAACAAAGGCAAGGTCCAGGTGCAGGACGAGTGCCGTGGCCACAGCCGGAACAACAGCCGCTGCCGGCCACACCGCCAGGCAGAGCATGGTCAGCATCGCCGCAGGGATCAGCAACAGAAGCAGCGGCATCAGCAGCAGGTTGGTCGGGATCGCAAAAAGTGTGAAGCGGTGGAAATAAACCGCCATTGGCAGTGAGAGCGCAACTTCCACAATCAACGCCACGGCAACAAGTTCCAGCAACCGGATGAATGCGCCGAATGCCTGCGGCAAGAAACGAAACAGCGTGCGCTCGCCGCGTTGTGCGCGGATGGTCTTCATCAACTCGCGCAGCCGCAGGCGGAAGAGAACCGCAGGGAGCGGCAGCGTCTTGTCGAGATCTTGGATTTCCAATTGCCGGGTGGCGGCGCGAAATGGCTCCAATGTGTTGGCCAGCATCGGGTGCGCAATGGCCGCGATTGCCACGACAGCCAGCAGCGACATCTGCAAACTGGCTTCAAACAGCGAGCGCGGGCTGAGGACAAGCAAGGTGAACGCGGCAATTCCAATGGCATTGAGCGGTGAGCGCCTGCGGTTGATCAGCCGCGCGCCGAGATACACAATCACCATCCACAGCGAGCGTTGCACAGGCGTGGCGAAACCGGTGAAGAGTGCATAAAGGACTGACGCGGCAATGGTGATGAGCGTGGCGTAAGGATTGGGCAGGGGCAGGCGGCGCGTGAGCCAGAAGACAATGCCTGCGATTACGGCAAGATGAAAGCCCGAGACCACCAGCATGTGGAAGGAGCCGGTGCGTTCAAAACCCACGCGCAGTGGATGAGTCAGGTAGCTGCGGTCGCCAGCCACCATCGCGGCGAGCATGGAGGTGTCGGCGCTGCCCAGCCGAAAAAACAGGGGCAGGCCCGCCATTCGCGCAGGCAGCAATTGCAAACGCGCGCTCAGCGTGTGTTGTAGCGCATTCAACTTGCATCGCAGGGGAGCGCGTCTGTCATAGCCAAGGGTTTGGACATTCGCCGCGTCGGCCTGGCCGACCGAAGTGATTCCCTGGTCGAGCAGTGCTTCACTGCGGCTCCATACACCCGGGTCGTGATAGTCATCCGGTTGTTGAAGTTGCAAATCAAGGTGAATTCTTTCCCCGCAATAGAACGCATGAAGTGGGGAGTTGCGCGGCCAGTGGACAACAAGGCGGATTCCACCCTGCGCCGGTATCAGCCGGTCCCCGGCATCAGTGGCCTCTTCGATGGATGCAACCTGCAGATCGACCCGCTGCGTGAATTGCGCGGATACCTCGTCTTCCGCGCTCGTTTGCCCACGTACCGGCCCGGTGTCCATTACCGTTCCTTCCACCGTGCGCCGCAGGCCATCAGAAAAATTTGCAATCACGGCGGACGGGGCCGGTTGCGGCTCCAACTCGGTTGAGAGCGCTCCCAGAAGGCAGGTGAAGAGCGCGAGCACTGGAATCATCATGCGCTGTGCCCGCCACCACGACGCGGCAAAAAGCAGCACGAGAAAAGGCAGCGCAATCAACAGCCAGCCCGGCCGCCACCACAGCCAATGCGCCAGTAATATACCCGCGGCGAAGAGCCATGCGGCGTGGAAAAATGGCGCAGCGTCAAGGCCAATCAAACCGGCCGGCTTGGTGCCCGCGGTGGACAGTTCTTCCTGCATTGCGCCTACCCTGCACAATCAGCTTACGCCGCCTGCGCAATTCGTCGAGTTACTTTAGCCCTAGTACGGCAATTGTCTCGAGATGGAAGGTCTGCGGGAAAAGGTCGGCCATTGCGATCGATTGGACTGAGTAGTTTGCGAGGTGCACGAGGTCGCGCGCCATCGTTGCCGGGTCGCAGGAGATGTAAATGATTCTCTCGGCGCGCGCGCAATTCAGGTGAGATGCCACCGCCTGGCCCAATCCCGCACGCGGAGGATCGGCGATCACCAGGTCTGGCTTTGCTGACGCTGCCGCCGATTTGAGGAAAACTTCCACGGTCGACTCAACCACCTCGCACCGCGAATGGTCCAGGTTTGCGCGAAGCGATTCGACCGCCGGTGGCGCGGATTCGACTGCAATCACCTTTTCGTAATGCGCAGCCAGCCGCTTTGCAAACAACCCGGCTCCGCAGTAAAGGTCCCACGCAACCCGCCTTGTGGCGGAATCGGCCCACCCGGAAACATACTCCACAAAATCATCGAGCAGATACTGGTTCACCTGGAAAAATGCGCCATTCGCAATCTCATAATGCTGCCCTGCAACCTCGTAGTTCAAAGTTGACATGCCGGTTTGTTCAATGGCTTTTGCACCGGGTGAACGCGCAATCATCGCGCCGGTGATGGTTGTTGTCAGCCGTGCCAGGCGCTCCAGCCAGCCGGTGCGCGGTGAGTGGGCAAGGATGCGGGCGAGCAGCGACTCACCGGCAGGTGCCGTGAAGAGTTCGATCTCCTCAACGCCAATGGCCGGCAACTGCTTGAGTGCGGCCTCAAGTTCCTGCGCGGCAACCATCAATTGCGGCGCCGCGATGGGGCACTCATGCACCCTGGCCACGCGGTGCGAGTTGCGTTCGCGGTAACCAAGGCCGCCGGTTGCATCCACTGCCAGCCGGATGCGGTTGCGATAGCCCCAGGGCTCTGCGGCAAGAACGCGAACCTGATCAGGCACTGCTATTCCGGCGCGTAAAAAAGTTTCCTCGAGGATTGCGCGCTTCCAACCGAGTTGCGTCTCGTAGTCGGCGTGCTGATAATCGCAGCCGCCACAGTGCGTAAAGTGCGGGCAACGCGGCGCAATCCTTTCACGCGCGGGCTTTTCGATGCTAACAAGCTCGCAGCGGGCAAAACTTTTTTTCTCTTCCAGGGCGCGCGCAACCACCTCTTCACCAGGCAGTGCGAAGGGGACAAAATGCGCCTTGCCGTCGACGCGACCAAGAAAAGACCCCCCATAAATAGGCTTCTCAATCGTCAGTGGCCGCGGATTTTGCCCAACGGCCACCGGCTTCGACTTGTGTTGTATGGACCGTCGCATCGCTAATCGTTCCTGATGTAGAAGAGGCTCAGCCGCGGTATCCCCGCCTCTTCCAGCAGTTTCTTGTGGACAAATTGCGCTTCCACCTGCCGAAGCTGCTCCGTCTTCATGCGGTTCTTGTAAGGCGCCAGCTCGCGTGCCGCCTGCTCTTTGCTTGCGACCAGTTTCTCGAGCGGTGCGGAAGATTCAAGCGCGGCGAAGAGCCGGGCTTCGAGCACTACCAGCGTCCGCTCCAGTTCCTCAAAATCAGGAGTGGCGTCTGGCGCGTTTAGTTTTTCAATTTCGTGCTCAAGAAAGGCGGCAATCTCCGCGCATTGCCTGGTGGCAAGCAATGAAGCTTGCAGTGCCCGGGCGACATCCCCAAGGTGCGTGATGACGCGCTCCCGCTCAAAGCCGCCTTCAACCGTCCGGCTTGCGGCCTGTGCGCCGATTGCCGCTTCGCGCAATTCCTCCGCGGCTTCCAGAACTGCCTGCGCACACCAGGCGAGCCCATTCACGCGGCGCAGGCTGGCGCGCTTGCTGCGCTCCGCGTAACGGTCAAAGGCATTGTCAATGCCGCGCAGCACGGCTTCCAGCGGAATGCCGGCGTCGCGCCAAAGCTCGATCATCGACCAATCCAGCGGCGAAAGCAGCAGCAGGGAACCGCGGCGCTGTTGAAAGCGCTCTTCAATCTCGGTGAAGTAGTTGAAATAGTTAAAAGGTGCGGTCAAGGCTGCTGCTCTGCTTTTGTCGCGCGTGGGCGCGCGGCGCGGTTGCGGTCAAAGATGATGCGCAGCCCGTCCAGTGTCAGCATGTCGTCAATCTGGTTGATGAAGCGCGAGTCTTCAGCGATCATGCGGGCCAGGCCGCCGGTGGCCACAATGGTGCGTGGGGTGCCCAACTCGGTGACCATGCGCTCGAGAATCCCGTCGACGAGGCCGATGTAACCGAAGTAAAGGCCGCTTTGTAAATGCGAAACCGTGTTGGTGCCGATGACCTTGGGCGGCCGCTTGATGTCAATGCGAAAGAGTTTTGCGGCGCGGTTGAAAAGCGCGTCGGCGCTGATGCCGAGGCCGGGCGCGATGGCGCCGCCCAGGTACTCGCCACGCTCGCTGATTGCCTCGAACTTTGTCGCTGTGCCAAAATCAACCACAATGCACGGGCCGCCGAATTTCTCAAATGCGGCAACGCAATCCGCCAGGCGGTCGGCGCCAAGCTCCGTGGGGTTGTCAACCAGGATGGGCATCCCGGATTTCACACCCGGCCCCAGAAAAATCGGCTGCAGGTTGAAATATTTTTCACACACGCGCCGCAACGTCGTCTCAAGCGGCGGCACAACCGATGAAATGATGATGTGCGAAACCGTAGTTGACTCAAGCCCCTGCATGCGGAAGAGCGCGAGGAAAAAAACGCCGTACTCATCCACGGTTTGACTCAGGTGCGTTGTCACCCGCCAGTTGGCCACAAGCGGCTGCCCCGGCTCGTCGATGGCATAAAGCCCGAGAACGGTATTCGTGTTGCCAACATCAAGTGCAAGTAGCATGGGTTCTCGCCGATTGGGAATTTTTGACAACTTTAACTATAAGTGCTGCGGCGACGCGCTTCAACCCGCGTCACGGATGCCGCCGGTGGTGATGGTGCGCAGGCCCCCCGCGGCATCAACCAGCAGCATTCCGCGTTCATCAACCCCCGCGGTGGTGCCGCTGCATGCTTGCGGCCCGTGCACCGTGACCCGGCGGCCGCGCAGCCAACTGGAGCGTTGATAGAGGCGTTGGATGAATGCATCGCGTGCCGTTGTGCCGCAGAGTTGTTCCAGTTCCCCGCCGAGCCGGGTAAGCAAGGCAATCGCCAGGGATTGAGCATCAGGTTGACTCTTGCCGCGCATCTCAAGTGACAGCGAGGTTGCGCCCAGCCCCGGCGAAAAATGCTGATGGAATAAATTGATGCCGATGCCGATGATGGCGAAATCAACCTGTGCGCCTGCGAGTTTTGATTCCACGAGGATGCCGCCAGTTTTCAGCGCGCCTATCAACAGGTCATTCGGCCAGCGGATGTCGATGGCCACGCCGGTTTCGCTCTCAATGGCCTCCGCCGCGGCAAGGCCGGTGATGAGCGGAAGCCACTGCAAATCCTGCGCTGTGAGTTTCGGGCGAATCAGAAGGCTGAGGTAGAGGCCGAGGCCGGCATCGGATTGCCACAAGTGGTCGCCGCGCCCTCGTCCAGCCGTTTGCTCTTCGGCAATCCAGATGCTGCCGTGCGGCGCCCCGCGCAACGCCGCTCGACGCGCATCGCCGTTGGTGGAGGTGGTGCTGCGCAGAACATGGATTTCGCCACGCAGCGTGGTTGATTGCAGCGCAGCCCGGACCGCTTCTTCGTTGAACATTATTCCGCGGCGATGCGCATGGAGATGTCGGCGGCCTTGGCCGAGTGCGTCAGCGCGCCCACGCTGATGAAGTCGACCCCGGTCTCGGCATAGGCGCGGATGTTGTCAAGCACAATGCCGCCCGAGGCCTCGGTGGGAATCCACTGCTTCTCCTGGCGCACGCGCAGCACGCAGTCCTTCACCAGCGCGGGCGTCATGTTGTCAAGCAGCACGGCCTCTGCGCCATAGGCGAGCGCCTCCTCCAATTCGGCCATCGAGCGCACCTCCACCTGGATGCGCTGGCCCTGCTTGCGATGTTCAATCGTGCGCGTGAGCACATTCCGCAACCCGCCGCCAAGCGAGATGTGGTTGTTCTTGATAAGAATCGCGGAGGAGAGGTCGAGCCGGTGGTTCTTTCCGCCCCCGCACAGCACCGCGTATTTCTCAAGCTGGCGCAGGCCGGGGATGGTCTTGCGCGTGTCAAGGACGTGGGCCTTGGTCCCCTGGATGGCGTCCGCATACTTGCGCGTGAGCGTGGCAATGCCGCTCAGGTGCTGCAAAAAATTCAGGATCACGCGCTCCGTGCTGAGCAGCACTCGCGCATTGTGGCGCACCACGGCGAGCACCTGGCCGGGGTGCGCGCGCACGCCGTCAAAAATCTCCGGGTGGCTCACCACCTCAAACCGGATGCAGGCATTGGCATGGGTATCAAGCTTGCAATAAAGCTGAAGGATGCGCGGCACCGCGCCGAGGCCGCAGACCACAAGCTCTTCCTTGGCGATGATCTGCGCCGACCCCTGCAAGTTTTCGTCAATGGTCAACTGCGTGGTGGTGTCGTTGGTGGCGTGGTCCTCCATCAGGGCCTGCTCCAGCAACGCGTCGATTTTTGTGTTCTTCCATTCCATCGCTTATTCCTTCGGCAGTGCCGACAAGGCCGCCTGGGCCTTTTCAAGCAGTGTACGCGTCTCCGCCTCCTGCTTCTTCAAGCCTTCCACCACGTGAGACGGTGCCTTTGAGACAAAGCCCTCGTTGCCCAACTGGCGCGCCGCGGCCTGCAATCCTTTTTCGTATTTCGCGATATCCTTTGTCAAGCGTTCGCGCTCGGCGGGGACGTCGATGGTGCGCTCATAGTGAACGGCCACGTCAAAGTCGGGCTCGGACTTGGTCGTGTCCCCGGTGAGCGGGGCTGTGGACACGTCCAGCGCGGAGATGC
>JAJXXN010000008.1 GCA_021781075.1 Acidobacteriota bacterium
TTCGCCCACAAACTCACCGGGCGCATCTCATCCCTTTCACGCGGGGACGAGCGCAAGGTCTTCCGCCTGGACGGCCAGCGCTATGCCTCGTTCATCTGTTATGAGGCGGTCTTTGCCGATGAGGTGCGCCAATTCGCGCGCCTGGGCGGCGAGGTCTTTATCAACATCAGCGACGATGGCTGGTATGGCGACACCAGCGCACCCTGGCAACACCTGAATATGGCGCGCATGAGGGCCGTTGAAAACCGCCGCTGGATTTTGCGCGACACGAACAACGGCGTCACCGCCGCAATCGACCCCTACGGAACCGTGCGTCAAAGCATCCCGCGCCACCAATATGGCTCGCTGCTGGCTGACTTTGGCTATTCCGACGAAACCACCTTCTACACTGAGCACGGCGACGTTTTTGCGTGGATGTGTGCGCTTTTGTCTATCCTATTGATAGGATATGCGGTTAGAAGAGATATCAAGGTATAAATTGTTGCACGAATTAACCAAGTAGGTTAGTATTTTAATTATGGAGAAACGTTCTCCGCATAGCACGCTTGAGCGCGTCAAGGAACTGGTTGAAGAGGGCAGAGTGCGGATTACGCAAACTGCACGATCCGGCGCTGCGGCAATGGGATTCAGCTTCTCCGAAATAATTTCGGTCGTGATGGCGCTTCAGTACGCGGATTTTTTTACAAGAGCATGACAACCTATGCTGACCACACCATCTGGCAGGACGTTTACCGGCCAAAGACCACAGCCGGCGACGTGTATCTGAAATTGACTGTGGTCGATGATTTGTTGATCGTCTCATTCAAGGAACTCTAGGCGAGGAGGGCGAGAAGATGAAATGTCCAGTTTGCGGAGCAGCTGAATTGATCCACGATACCCGTGAGATCGCTTACAGCTACAAGGGCGAAACGGCTATGTTGAAGACAACTGGTGATTTCTGCCCAGCTTGCGGCGAATCCATCCACGATAGGGAGGATTCGGAGCGCGTGATGCGCGAGATGCTCTCTTTCAACAAAGAAGTCAATGCGGCAATTGTCGATCCTGCTTTTATCGCACGTGTGCGCAAACGCCTGGCACTTGACCAGCGGGAAGCGGCGGAAATCTTCGGCGGCGGCGTGAACGCTTTCTCCCGTTACGAAACCGGAAAAACCAAACCACCCCTGGCTTTGGTCAAATTGCTCAAGGTGCTGGACCGTCATCCGGATTTGCTGGATGAGATCAAGGTTGCATAGATACAGTCACTATCGGGGTGCACCATTGAGAAAAGTCACGCAAAAAGAATCTACGGAAATTGGGCATTGCATTTATTGTGGGACGACTCAAGGGAAATTGACAGAAGAACATATTTCTCCTTATGGGTTGAATGGTCTTATGACATTGCTGCATGCGAGTTGCAGCAAGTGTAGTGAGATAACTTCAAAACTAGAATGGCATGTTCTTCGGGAGATGTGGGGTGCGGCGCGAACAGAGATGGGGTATCAAACTAGAAATAAGAAAAGACCTGATGATCTATTTTCAATCGTGGTTGTAAAGAATGGAGTCAAGAGTAAGAGATGCGTACACTTATGTGATGCGTTAAAGGTAATCCTGTTACCGATCTTCAATATCCCTGCAATTCTCGACACGCGAGACTATTTCGGAGGCATTGAGCGCATTTCGCAAGATCAATTTGTGCTTGTTGAGCAACAAGAAGACCTTGCGAGGAGACTTGACGTGGATAAAGTATGTGTCCCAGATTATGATCCAGAAGTGTTTGCGCGTTTTGTAGCAAAATGTTCTTACGGATATGCGATTGCACGGTACGGATCTGAGGCATTTGAATCAATATACGTTTGTTCAGCAATATTGGGTAAAGAAAACGATATCGGCAAATGGGTTGGGTCACCGACAACTCGTGAATTTAAAGTTCGCAAGACGCCAATGTCTGTGGGCTTTAAAATATTGACGGATAACGATGTGTTGGTGCGAATTAAGATGTTCCCTCGGTTCGATGGTGCTGAATACGTAACTGTGGTTGGGAGGATGAGAAAGTTTTGTGCTGATCAATACCGATTGATGCGTAAGGGGAGAGAAGCGCCGAGCACATAATCAGATCTCACGCGACCGGCAAGTGATAATCTTGAAGCCAGACACAGATCAGTTTCTCAATTTTTACAAAGTCAGGTCCAAAGAGCTAAGCATGGCAATCAGCGATCTCGAATTCGCCTACGCTCCCGTCCGCACGCAAGTGCGCGACCTGCGGGAGTATCTTTGACCCGGAACGACTCCGCCGGGAACTCGCACAAATTGAAACAAGATTAGCCGACCCAAAGCTGTGGTCCGACCCTGCGGCGAGCCAGCCGTTGATGCGCGACCGCAAGCGCCTGGAGTCGCTCATTGCCAATGATGACGAGCTGGTCAAGCGCACTGGCGACATCAAGGCCTACTTCGAACTCGCCGCCGACAGCGACGAGCTGCTCCCCGAGCTTGAGCATGAGATCAAATCGTTGGCCACCTTCGCCGAGGAACTTGAGGCCAAGACCATGCTCAGCGGTGAGACCGACCCGCTCAACGCCATCGTCACCGTGCACCCCGGCGCCGGCGGCACGGAGAGCCAGGACTGGGCCGAGATGCTGCTGCGCATGTACCTGCGCTGGGCCGAGCAGCAGGGATTTAAAACCGAGATGAACGACTACCAGGACGGCGAGGAGGCGGGCATCAAGTCCGCCACCTTTACCATCCTCGGCGAGTACGCATTCGGCCAGCTCGCCGGCGAAAGCGGCGTCCACCGCCTGGTGCGCATCTCGCCCTTTGATTCCGCCAAGCGGCGCCACACCTCCTTTGCTTCCGTTTATGTTTCGCCCGAGATCGACGACTCCATCGAGGTGAACATCCGCACCGAGGACCTGCGCGTGGACACCTACCGCTCGGGTGGCAAGGGCGGCCAGCATGTCAACACCACCGACTCGGCGGTGCGCATCACACACTTGCCGACGAATATTGTGGTGCAGTGCCAGAACGAGCGTTCCCAGCACAAGAACCGCGAGAAGGCGATGAAAATGCTGCGCTCGCGCCTCTATGAGTACGAGCTTGAAAAGAAAAAGGCCGTGAGCAAAAAGCTCGAGGATTCAAAGCTGGAAATCAACTTCGGCTCGCAGATCCGGTCGTACGTCTTGCAGCCCTACCGCATGGCCAAGGACCACCGGACGAAGGTCGAGGTCGGCGATGTGGACAAAGTCCTGGACGGTTATTTGGAACCATTCATCCGCGGCTACCTTCTGGCCAAGCGGCGCGGCACGGCCGTGGCGGCAGGCGATGAGAAGGACGACCTGGACGAATAGGTTATTTTGAAGCAGCCATGCGGCCTGGTGCATCCAACAAATTGCCGCATCTTCGGTATGCGCGCAGCGCCATCAAGGCGCGCAACCACTCGGGGGGACACAATGAATGACCCGCAACTCACCACGACCATCTTGAGAACCGCCAAAAACATCGCCATCCCCGGCATGAGCAACAAGCCCGACCGCGCCAGCTTCAACATCGGCCGCTACCTGTTGACGCGCGGCTACAAAATCTATCCCGTCAATCCCGTGCTCAAAGAGGTGCACGGAGTCGCCTGCCACAAAACCCTCGCCGAGGCCGACGCCGCTTGCCGCGCTGAAACCGGGAAGGGAATTGACCTCGTTGACGTCTTCCGCGCCTCCGAATTTGTACCGCAGATTGTGGATGAGGTGATTGCGCTCGGAATCAAAAATCTCTGGCTGCAGGACGGCATCACGCATGAGGAGGCCGAGGCCAAGGCGCGCGCCGCCGGTGTCAATGTCGTTGCGGATGATTGCATCTATCGCCGCTTGATGGCACTGCCACAATAGCTCGTTCCAACCTGCCTCTTCACGGAAACCGCGCCACAAAATCCGTCGCGCCCGCGGCAAATGCCTGTCTGCCCGCTTCGCTTGCATCATCAACCATTTCCACCAATGCGGCCAAAGCCTCCTTCATTGCCTCATATTCGGCCCGCGCCTCGGCTTCATCGCCCAAAAACCTCGTGTGCAGCATCGCCCCGTATACACCACAGGTGATGGCGAATGGGGCCATGCGCGTTTCGCGCTCCAGCGTGATCCGCGCGCCCAGCACATGCTCTTCATCGGACACGATCAGGCCTGCCTCTGAGCCAACCTGTCCCAGTGTTTCGCCTTCTTCAAACGCATACCATCCGGAGTTGGGCATGAAGCGAGCTTACCCGAACCCGCGCCCATCTGCCATCACCGCGCCTGTAACCAAAGTTCGATAGACTGAATCCAACGATTGAGGAGCCGTCCCAAGCCACCTATGCGCTTTGCAAAGTTTCTTTTTGTTTTTATTCTGGCCGCCGCAGTTGCCATTGCACGGGCCCAATCCGACTCCGCCGACGCGCCGCATGCACACCTGCAGTTGGTGAAGGGGTACCAGGCATTCGAGCAAAGCGGCAAGGGCCCCGAGCGCCATCCACTGGGCTTGTATTTCAAAATTGAAAGCGGCTGGCATATTTATTGGAAGAATGCCGGCGATGCGGGCGAGCCCCCAAAAATCAAGTGGACATTGCCCGAAGGCGTGACGGCGGAAGGGATGCAATTTCCCGCCCCCAAAAAATTATCCATGGGGCCCTTGATGGATTATGGCTACGAAGATGAGGTGATTTTTCCAATTGCAATGGACGGTGATGCGCCAAAAGCCACGGCCGGGGTTGCTTTCCCAATCAAGGCCCATGTGACCTGGATTATTTGCAGCAGCACCTGCATCCCGGGCAAGGCTGACCTGCAAACAGATTTTGTATGGGTCAAGCCCGCGAATCAATCCCTCGAGGCAACTCGGCTTCAAAATTTGCTCACCGCGGCCTTCGCAGGCTTGCCCAAAAACCTCCCCGCGAACTCCAACCCCCTCTTCGCCGCCACCAAATCCGGCTTTTTGCTTCAGGTTGAAACCGGGCGGCGCGAAAGCTCGGCTACATTTTTCCCCGCCGACCCAGGCATCATCAGCAACCCTGCGCCGCAGAAACTCACCCCCACACCAAACGGCTTTCAACTGGAGCTCGCGCGCGACCCTTATCTCCAGGGAAACCCTGAAAAGTTGAGCGGTCTTGTAGAACTCCCCGGCAATCGCAACTTCGAGCTCATCGCCCTACCCGGCAAAATCACCCCTGTCTCTTCATTCCAGTGGCTGGACTTGTTGCGCATCGGCGGACTCGCATTCCTCGGCGGAATCCTGCTCAACCTGATGCCCTGTGTCTTCCCGGTCCTCTTTTTGAAGGGGCTCGCGCTCGTCAACTCCGGGCACCAGGAGCGGCGTCACATGCGTGCGCATGGCGCGGTTTACGCGCTGGGTATTCTGGTCAGCTTCTGGGCGCTAGTCGCAGTGCTGCTGATTTTGCGCGCCACGGGTTCAACGCTTGGCTGGGGATTCCAGTTCCAATCGCCCACCTTCCTCGCACTCATGGCCGGCCTGCTCTTCTTCCTCGGGCTTTCACTCGCCGGGCAATTTGAAATAGGCCTCTCACTCACCAGCGTCGGCGGGGCGCTGGCGCAACGCCAGGGCATCACCGGCAGCTTCTTCACCGGCGTCCTTGCTGTCGTCGTTGCCACGCCCTGCGCCGCGCCTTTCATGGGGGCAGCCGTCGGCTACGCCCTCGCGCAATCCGCGCCCATCACCATCGCCATCTTCACCGCACTGGCGCTTGGGCTCGCGGCCCCATACGTCGCGCTTACCCTGCAGCCGGCTTGGACTCGCCTTCTGCCCAAGCCCGGCGTGTGGATGGAAATTCTCAAACAGGCCACTGCGCTGCCCATCTTTGGCACTGTCGTCTGGCTGGTGTGGGTCATTGCAAGCGCTTATGGCCCCGGGCTCCTTGTCGCGCTCTTGACCAGCTTTGTTTTGCTCGCTGTCGCCGGATGGTTCCTCGGCCGCTGGCCGGCAAAACGCTGGGCCACCATCCTTGCGCTGCTTATCCTGGCCTCCGTGGCAGCCCTCGCCGTCCTTGCCCCGCGCTTACTCGACCAAGCCTCACCCTCTGCGACTACGCGGAACTCCGGCGCGGAATGGCGGCCATGGTCGGCCGAAGCCGTCGCGCAAGCCCGCGCCGAGGGGCGCCCTGTCTTCGTGGACTTCACCGCCAAATGGTGCCTCAGTTGCCAGGTCAATGAGCGCGTCGCCCTCGACCAGCCCGAAGTCCAGGCCGCCTTCAAAAACTCCAACGTCCTCCTCCTCAAAGCCGACTGGACCCAGCACGATGAGGCAATCGCGTCGGCGCTGAACGAGCTGGGCCGCAGCGGCGTGCCGGTTTACGCCCTCTACAAACCCGGCCAGCCGGAACCGGATCTGTTGCCGGAAGCGCTGACGCCGGGGATTGTGCTGGATGCCTTGAAGGGGCTAGCTGCGAAATAACATTGCGGCCTAAAATCAGAAAAGTTATATCCAGCTATCAGTGCGGTGAGCCGTGGCCCGACTCCTGATTCGCAATATCGATGATCGTGTAAAAGCGCAGTTCAAACGCCGGGCATTGAAGAATGGGCGCAGCATGGGGTGCGAGGCGCGGGAGTTGCTGTCACATTCACTCCAAATCAAGACGAAACCAAAGACCGGTTTCGGCACGGCGACGCGAAACGTGAAACACTTCGAGGAGATCAAGCAGTCTGTTGTCAATCCATGGAACGCCTGGGTGAACCCGTGGTTTGTTTCAGCTTTTCCCTGATTTTCTGCACCTCCTCCAACCTCGCTCCCAGTTTCTTTTCCAACCCTTCGTCCGTCGGGTGATACCACTTGCTGCCGAGCAGCGACTTCGGCAAGCAATCCATATCACTCACCTTCTGCGCCTCGTTGTGCGCATACTTGTATCCCTTGCCGTAATCAAGTTCCTTCATCAGCTTGGTCGGCGCATTGCGCAGGTGCAGCGGCACCGGCTCCTGCCGCGTCGATTCCACGTCGCCCTTCACTGCGCCCCAGGCCAGGTAAACCGAATTCGATTTTGGCGCCAGGCACAAGTACACCACCGCCTCGGCCAGAGCCAAATCTCCCTCGGGTGAGCCTAGAAACTCGACTGCCTGTCTTGCCGAGTTGCACAAATTCAGCGCCTCGGGAGCAGCCAGGCCAATGTCCTCAATCGCCATGCGCGTGATGCGCCGGGCCAGATACAGCGGGTCCTCGCCGCCCTCGAACATGCGCGCCAGCCAGTAGAGCGCCGCATCAGGGTCTGAATTCCGCACGCTCTTGTGCAGCGCGCTGATCAGGTTGTAATGCTCCTCGCCGGATTTGTCATAGAGCAGCACGCGCTGCTGCAGGGCTTCCCGTGCAATCTCATGGGTGATCCGTCCCGTGCCACCAGCCGCGGCCAACTGCGCCGCCACCTCCAGCGCGTTGTAGGCCGAACGGCAATCGCCGCTTGAGTAACTTGCCAGCAGCTTCAGCGCATCCTCATCGGCATTCAGTTTCATTGCGCCCAGCCCGCGCGCCTCATCGGCCAGCGCGCGAGAGAGAAGCGCGACAATCATCACCTCACTCAGCGGCTCCAGCACATAAACCCGGCAGCGTGAGAGCAGCGCGCCGATCACTTCAAACGACGGGTTCTCCGTCGTCGCGCCAATCAGGCGAATCGTCCCGCGCTCAACGTAAGGCAAAAAAGCATCCTGCTGCGACTTGTTGAAGCGGTGAATCTCGTCGATGAAGAGAATGGTGCGCGAGCCCATCCGCGCTGCGCCCTCGGCATCCGCCATCACCTGCTTGATCTCCTTGATGCCGCTCAACACGGCTGAAAATTCGATGAAGCTGGCTTGGGAGTACTCGGCGATAATTTTCGCGAGCGTGGTCTTCCCAACCCCGGGTGGCCCCCAGAAGATCATCGAGGTGGGGTCATCATGCTCAATCTGCACCCGCAAGGGCTTGCCGGCTCCCAGCAGGTGCTCCTGCCCGGAGTACTCCTCCAAGGTGCGAGGGCGCATCCTCTCCGCCAGCGGGGCCATCCTGCGTTGCGCCTCGTTCTGCCCTCGGCCCATCTCTCCATCAAAAAGGCTCATCGTGGGCCTTCTCTCTGCCGCGCGCACTCATAGAGCAGGATGCTTGCGGCCACCGCGGCGTTCAGGCTTTCCACCGCGCCCGGCATGGGAATCATCACAGCCTCGTCGGCCAGCCGGGCAATCTCCCACGCCACGCCAGCGCCCTCGTTGCCGATGAGAAACGCATGCGCAGCCTTCAGGTTCACCCGGCCAATTGGCTCCGCTCCCTCAACCGCCGTTGTAAAAATCTTCCGCCCATTCGTCTTCAACCACGCAATGGCCGCATCCGCTTCCGCCGCAACCATCGGCATACGCAACGCGCTTCCCGCCGAGGAACGCAGTGCCTTGGCA
Organism: Acidobacteriota bacterium; assembly: GCA_021781075.1. Classification (GTDB taxonomy): domain Bacteria; phylum Acidobacteriota; class Terriglobia; order Terriglobales; family Acidobacteriaceae; genus CAIMNN01. The sequence continues at coordinate 8,352 of JAJXXN010000008.1, forward strand.
TTCCAGGGGTTCACTGTTCCCGGCAGCAAGATCATCCCCGCGGCTCCAAAGGCTTCGGCCGAGCGCAGAATTGTGCCGAGGTTCCCTGGGTCCTGCAAACCGGCAAGCACAAGCACCGGGCCATCGCCACGCACAGCCAGGTCGCCGAGTTTCCACACCGGCGCCTCGGCCAGCGCGGCAACCGATTGAGGCGTTTCCGTGCTCTGCGCGGCTTTCAAAACTTCACGCGGCACAACAAGGGTTTCCAACTCAGTCAACAGGGGGAAGCGTGGGACGAGATCCTCAACTAGCCCCTCAGCGCCTTCAGCCACAAAGACCGCATGAATGTTGAGCCCGGCGCGCAATGCTTCCTCAAGCAGATGACCGCCCTCCAAGCCGAGCAGGCCCCCGGCGCCGCCCAGGCGCGGCGGTTCTGCCAGTGCGCGGCGCAACTCTTTGAGACGCGGGTTCTGTTTACTCTGTACAATGCGGTAGGGCATCTTCTCATGTTGTAGATTAACGCTCCAGTCTGGGATAGCCCAAGGGATTTGCCACGGAGAAGCGAGTTTGTCCGCCGAAATATTGCGTGTCGATGCAATTGAACCCGAGCCTGAGCGCATTCGCGAGGTTGTCCGCCGCCTTGAGCACGGCGAGGTCGTAGCGCTACCCACCGATACTTTTTATGGGCTGGCGGTTGATCCGGTGAATCTCTTCGCCGTCGAGCAGATCTACCAGATAAAAACCAGGCAGAAGCACAAGCCGCTTTCCCTGCTGATTGCCAATGTTGCGCAGGCCTATGAGCTGGCACGCGATTCCGATTCTCTGCTGGATCGCCTGGCTGAGCGTTTCTGGCCCGGCCCTTTGACGATCATTGTCCGCGCCGGAACCCGCCTGCCTTTGCGCTCCACCGCGCACACTGGCAATGTGGCCATCCGCGTGCCCGACGCCGCCATTCCACGCGCCGTGGTGGAGCGGTTCGGGCTTCCCATCACTGCCACCTCGGCCAACCTGCACGGCAAAAGCGAGTGCACCAACGCGGTCAGCGTGCGGGGCCAGCTCGGCGACCGCATCCCGCTCATTGTCGATGGTGGACCCACCGGCCGCGCCGTGCACACCACCATCGTCGACCTGTCGCTGGGCGAGGGACGCTGGCAGATTTTGCGCGAAGGCGCCATCCCCACTCACGAGATCGTCATGGCCCTCGAACATTGAGGCGGAAGCAAAGCCCCTGATCCATTTAAAATGGATTGATAGATGAAAACTGCACCGGCAAATCTGGCGGAACTCAGTCGGGTGCGCCGTAGCCGCCGGTCGCGTGGCGTATTGGCACTTGTGGCACTTGTACTTGCCTTCTCACTGGCATGGGTTTCCTGGGTTTATTCCCAAATCGAGCATTACGCCAATCTAGACCAGGCCGGGCACGCCGATGCCATTGTTGTCTTCGGCGCGGCGGAGTATGACGGCCATCCCTCGCCCGTCTATCGCGCGCGCCTTGATCACGCCCACACGCTCTTTGCGCATGGACTTGCGCCACTTATCATCACCCTCGGCGGCAACGGTGGCGACCAGTACTCGGAAGGCATGGTGGGGCGTGAGTATCTGGTCAGCCTGGGCATCCCCGCGTCAAGCATCATAGCCGAGACCGAAAGCCGCAACACGGAGGAATCAGCCCGCCGCATCGCTGTCATCGCGCGCGCCAATCAATTGCGCCGCCTTGTCATTGTCTCCGACGGCACGCACCTTTTCCGCATCCATCAAATCTGTGCGGCGAACGGGCTCGACGTGCTCACCTCGCCGCGTCCCCAGATGATGATTCCAGGCCGCCCAGCGCAGTTCAAGCGTATTGCGCATGAGATTATCAGTTACACGCTTTGGCGCCTGCACCTGCATTGAGAAAATATGCGTCAAGCAGGACCCAGGAAACAGGTTTTGTAATCGATTAAGGAAGAATCCATACAACTTCCTGCTGCTCGTTCACTCTTCATCCGGGCCCTACCTCCATGGAACCATCATCAACAGCAGGGTGAATATCCCGGCGGCGACGGTTGATAAAAAATTTACCGCGTCATTATTCAGCCAATCCTTGCGCTCAAGGGTTGCGCCCAGCAAACTGTCAAAAAACAAGCCGAAGACGCCTCCAGCCGCGCTCAGCCAGAAAAACAGCGACCCTTGCTGAAGCGCCCAACTGCCGGCCAGCGCAATGCATAAAGCCGCGGCCATGCCTGCAAGCGAGCCGTAGAACGAAATCCCACCGTTGGTCCCCGGCACTACAGGGCGAAGCGTGGTGAGCAGACGTGCGCGGGTTCCAAAACGGCTGCCGAGGCGCAACGAAAGCGCCTGCCCGATCTCGGAGGAAACAGTGTCCCCAGCCGCCTCGCAAAGCGCAGCCATGGATGGCGCCAGCAACATGGTCCACGAACCGGTGCTGCGCGAATTGAGCGGCAGAGCCAATAATTGCAATCTCACCAGCGGCTCGGCAAACAGCATCGCCGCGCCGAGGTTTGCAGCCACCTGGGCGGCGCCGCGCCCGGATTGCGCTTCGGCCAAACCCGTGCCCTCTTTTTCCCGGCGTCCATAGCGTGTTGCCAGGGCCGCCAGTGCGAAAACAAAACAGGCCGGAGTGAAGCCGGTATGAATCGGTGAGAAGGGAATTGGCACAGTGGAATAAACCAGGCTGGCGCCCACGGTGAACCCGGTTGCCGCCGCGGTTGGTGTGCCCGCGCGCATCAGCAACACAAGCGCCGCAAAAAACGCGCAAATCCCCAGGCTCCACAGGGCGGTGTGCAGCCCGCGCTCGGCCCAAAAACCGGTTTGAATCACCACATCCGCACCGGCTGCCGGCACCACCAGCAACAACACCATCCGGGATTGCCAGCCGAGTTGCATTCATTCATCATAAAATCACGCGCCCTGCCGGCCAACAGTTCGTAATTTGACGCGTCAAATTCCCGCCCGCCTGATTTACAATCACACTTGGAGTAAACATCGAGCTCATGATTCAAATTGCTTTGAAAAAATATAGCCCAATCCGGCGTACTGCCGCTGTGGCTGCAATCGGCGCCATCTTCCTCGTGCTCTCCGGTTGTGGAACCATCTTCCGCCCGGTCGTCATTCCCCAGCCTGTCAGCGGGCCACCCGCGCAGCCGATTGCCTATGCCGCAGTCGTCTCCTGGGTTGGGCAAAGCAACCTTGGCATTGCCAACATTATCGATTACTCGGGCGACACATTTCTGGCCGAATCTCAAATCGGCCCCGGGCCCCTCACCTTTACCGTTGATGGCACCGGAACCAACTCCTACTCACTCAACAGTGACACAACTTTGAGCAATTTCCAGGTCTCCTCGAACCTGCAATACAAGAACCTCGGATTCTCCACCCTTCCTGGCGGCACCAACACGCCCCAGTACTCGGGCATCTTTTCCCCCAACACCGGCCTGTGGATTACCGATGCCAACAACGCGCAGGTGGATATTCTCACCGGTGTCCCGGCAACCTTCAAGCTTTCAGTGCCTGTCGCGCCTCTTCCGGTGCTCTCCGTTGGCCCCAATACAGGTGCACTGCGTAACTACGTCGTCAGCCAAAATAATTCCACATCAAGCACCCTGAGCTACGGGGTCACCTGCAACATCTCTCCGCACGCTCAAACCCAGTTGGGCGAGGCCGATGGCATCGAACTTCAAACCTACACCGTCTCTGCCCGCATTCCCGTTGGCGTTTGCCCGGTTTACGCCATTGAATCGCCCAGCCAGCGTCGCGTCTTTGTGCTCAACCGCGGCAGCGACACCGTGACCGTGATCAACAGCCAGTTGAATACGCTGGACAACCAGTGTCCGCCGCCTACCGGTTGCGTCAACGAGGCCGGGCAAACCTACTTCACCCACCCCACCTTGCCGCTTTCGCTTACCGCGGTCGCCAACACTGGGATCACCCCGCCCAATGGAACCTCCGGCATGACCCAATACGCCGGCCCCGTCTACGCTGAGTACAACCAGGCCACCCAACAATTGGTGGTTGCCGATTACGATGGCGGTACCATCACCGTCATTGATGTCAGCCTCGATCTCTACGGCAACGACAGCCAGACCTTCGGCACAACGTATACCATCCCCGTCGGCAACAACCCGGCCAGTGTCACCGCACTCTTTGACGGCTCTCGCGCTTACACTGCCAACCAGGCGGACGGCACGGTCACCGTTGTTGACCTGGTCAGCCACTCAGTTGAAAAAACACTGGCTGTCAACGGCAATCCCCGCTCTGTCGCCTCCACGCAGAACTCGCAATATGGCAAGGTCTATGTTGTTTCGCCCAACAGCCCCTACATGACCATCATCCGCACCGACCTCGATATTGTGGACACGGCGCTGCTCATCGAGGGCAGCCCGCTCGATGTGCGCACATCCAACCAGAACGGTTCGTCCGGCAACGCCAACACCACCAGCCGCCTTCCTGGTGTCGGACAGCCCTGCTTCCTACCGCCCAGCATGTTGCCCGCAAACCCAACTTTGCAGCAGTGCCAGCAGATCCCTTAGTCAATCGTCATGGGCAGTGAAATGCGAAGGCCTCCATCCTGGAGGCCTTCGCATTTCATCTGACTAAACTGTTTTTGTTCAAGCCCGGAGCTTGCACCGGGACCAATGCCGCCGATTAACGGTTATGCAAGCGCACAATTTGAGCGTGCCAATCAATGCTTTTGGAATGAACCGGGCAATAACTGGCGGGGAGGAATTTCTGATTCCAGGCAATTGAAGGACTTGCTTATTGCGGCTTGGTCGAAACCACATAGGGCAGTGTCGGCGTGGTCAGGCCCATGACATCTTCAATTGTCACCGCATAACCTGCCACGTTGAGATTATCGGGTAGCCGCGATGGAATCAACGTGGCATTCCCGTTGTTGTTCGGCGTGAAGGAACCAACAGGAATCGGCGGCTGCTGGTTACCCTGCAAAATCCACAACTCATAACTTTTTCCCGGTTGCAGTGGGTGAAAGTTTGTGCCAATAAAATAAAGCGTCCCATGCTCGGGCGAGTAGATGACCTGCGCGATGGGCGTGGTCGGCGTGGGTTGCGTGCTGTCGTTCAGGAGGGCCTGATGGGCCTTCACCGACCCAAGCAACTCCATCAACTCATTCATGCGCACCGAGTCCATCTGTCCTTCGTGCACCTGGCTGTTGATATTTTGCAAGTGTGTGACCACCCGAATATAACCAATGCTGATACCCAGCAGTGCAATCGCAAGCAGCACCGACGCGGCCACGGGCCAATTGCGCATCGTCCAGCGGATGCCAGTTTGAGTGTGGCGCATCAGCCAGTTGGAGGGGGCCTGTGAGGTGCCCTGAACAGCAGTCTGTTCCGTCCCTGCAAGCTGCTCCAAAAAACGGTCGCGCGAGCCCGCCGGCGTAAACACTTGCGGCGTCGTCGCTCCAAAGGCAGCCAGCGCCATGGATTTCAGCCGTAATGCCTCGCGGCAGTTGCTGCAAAGCATGAAGTGGGCCTTCAACGATCCCATCTCCGTAGCTGGCAGCATCGCCAGGGCATACTGGGTCAGTTTCTCTTCGCTGATGTGTTCCTGGCTATTCATGCGCAAGCAGCGCCTTTTCCAGCATCCCGATGGCGGTTTCTAATTCTTCCTGCGCTGCTGCCACACTGATTCCCATCTTGCCGGCCATGGCCTCCGGCGTTGTCCCCTGGTACCATGCCAAGTCAAGCGCCTGCCGGGTGGTTGGCGGCATGTTTGTCACAGCACGCTTCAATTTCTCCATACGCCAGTCTTGAGCCATTGCGAGGCTGAGCTCATCGGCTCCAGGCAACAACAACTCATCCGTTCTTCTTTGTCCGGAAACGGCGCCAGCGGCCAAGGCACGCATCCTTGTCACCGTTGCCAGCCAGGCCGGAAGCAGACAATTTTGCACGCGGAAGGTGCGCGGCTGACGCCAGATCTCCAAAAATGCATCCCGCACCACGCTCTCCGCAGCGCTTGCCGAGTTCAAAATGCGCAGGGCGATGGCATAACAAAGGTGCGAGTGGCGGTCGTAAATCTCTGCCATTGCCTGCCGGTTGCCCGCCGAGGCCATGTCGAGCAGCTCGGCATCGCCAAGCGGCTTCAGTTGCTTCGGGTTCTCATGGACCCCAGCAGTGCGCATCTTACCGTGTGTCTGGGCTGGGTCGTACTTGATCTGGGGCTTCGCCATATTCCACATATACACTAAATTCACATGCTCCCAACCGGCAAGTTCTTTTCTTTGCAGCATTTTGTTGCAGCCAGGATCGAATGTTGCCCATTGATTCCTGTTTCATATGGGCGCCCATCCGTCCGGAGGGTTTTTATCTTTTGATTTTCTTCCTATTCCATGGCACGTTCCATCATCTGGCTAAAATGAGGTAGGGGCCTGCAATTGTCCGCCATTGTAAAAAAACGCCTGGACCAACTCCTCGTCGAGCAGGGCCTGCTGCAAAGCCGCGAGCGCGCCCGCGCCATGATTCTGGCCGGCCGCGTCCTTGTCGCCGAACAAAAGATTGAAAAACCCGGCACCAGTGTCCCCGTGGAGGCCGTCATACGCCTTCTGGGCGAGGATATGCCTTTTGTGAGCCGTGGCGGCCTCAAACTCGCCGGCGCGCTTGACCACTGGCCAATCGCCGTCACCGGCCGTGACTGCCTCGACATCGGCGCCTCCACCGGGGGGTTTACTGATTGCCTGTTGCAGCGCGGCGCAGCTTCAGTCACAGCCGTTGACACAGGCTTTGGCCAGATTGCAATGAAGCTCCGCAATGACCCCCGTGTCACCCTGCGCGAGCGCACCAACGCGCGGCTGCTTGTGCCGGGCGAACTCAACACGACTCCACCCCTCACCCTGCTGGTGATGGACGTTTCCTTCATCTCCATCACACTGATTCTCCCCGCAGTCCTTAAGGCTGCGCCGCAACTTCATGAAGCGGTGCTGCTCGTCAAGCCGCAATTCGAGGCCGGGCGCGAGCATGTTGGCAGGGGCGGCATCGTCTCCGATCCCACCGCCCACCAGCTCGCAGTGGAGCGCGTTGAAAACTCCGTTCGCGACAGCGGCTGGCAATGCGTTGGTGTCATCCCCTCGCCCATTACCGGCACCGAGGGCAACCAGGAATTCCTCCTCTATGCCCGCAAGCCCTGAGCGCTTTTTCCACTCACAAGGCCAATCCGGTAAACTGTTCCCGCATGGAACGTGTCGCCATCGTCTCGAAACCGCAGCAAAAAGAGCTTGCCAATGTCCTGCCCACGCTCATCGAGTGGCTGCGCGCCCACGGCATGGAGCCGATTCTTGACTCGGAAAGCGCCGCCTATGCTGAGAGCGCCCCGGCCGTGCCGCGTGTCCAGCTCCCAACGCATCACCCGCGCTTGGTCATCATGCTGGGCGGCGATGGCACACTGCTCTCCGTGGCCCGCATCTTCGCTGCCACCGGCACGCCCATCCTCAGCGTCAACCTTGGCCACCTGGGCTTTCTCACCGAGGTCAGCCTCGGTGAACTCTACTCCACGCTCGAGGGCTGGCTGGCACGACGCCATCAAATCGACCAGCGTGCCATGCTGCACGCCAGCCAATGGCGCAATGGCGAGCGGCTCGCCGTCTTTGAGGCCCTCAACGACGTGGTCCTCTCCAAAGCCTCCATCGCGCGCATGGGCGAATTTACCATTGAACTCGATGGGCGCACCGCCGCGTCTTTCCGCGCTGACGGACTGATTGTCGCCACACCCACCGGCTCAACCGCTTACAACCTCTCCGCCAACGGCCCCATCGTCACCCCCGATGTGGACGCCATGGTCATCACCCCCATCTGCCCCCACCTTCTCACCCTGCGCCCGATGGTCGTCCGCGGGGATGCCTCGCTCACCCTGCGCGTCGCAGGCGTACCCGACCAGACCATCCTCACCGTGGACGGCCAGCGCGCCATCGAACTCCACCTCGGCGATGAGGTTCGATGCCGCCGCTCACGCCACACCGTCAACCTTGTCCGCATCCGGCAAAGCACCTTTTTTGACGTGCTCCGCTCCAAGCTCAGCTGGGGCGAACGCTGACCCCGCGCCACTGCTCCATC
>JAJXXN010000022.1 GCA_021781075.1 Acidobacteriota bacterium
CACGGTTGTTGGGGATTCAATCGTCGTCGCCTTCATCGTCGCCATAGTACACAGGCGGCGGTGGATAAGCTGCCTGCGGCGGGGGATAATACACTGCCGGCGGTGGCGCATAAGCCGGTGGTGGCGCATAAACAGGCGCCGGGGCCGCATAGACCGGGGGAGGATAATAGGCCGGTTGCTGTTCGCCTAAAACGGCGGAGCCGATGCCGAGAATGGTGCTGGCGATTCCGCAGAATACGCAGCCGCCGCTACCATCGCCATCGCCGTCGCCGCCCTGCCAGCCGCCCTGATCGCCGCCCTGCCAGCCACCCTGATCGCCGCCCTGCCAGCCACCTTGATCACCGCCCTGCCAGCCGCCTTGACCATGCCAGTCGTGGCCGCCTTGCCAGCCGCCTTCATGATGCCAGCGTTCCTGTCCATTGGCTGTGCTTACACTTGCAAAAAGAACCGCTGCCAGCGCCACCGTGCTGATAACACATGGTATGGATTTTGTCTTCAATTCAGTCTCTCTTCATATTCGATCTACGTGCCAACGTTCTAATTTCTTATATCCCGACCCATGTGTACTGTCAAGAATTGAGTGCCGGGCTCACGCACCAAAAGGTCCGGTTGGACAAACTCCCTGTGTCCCAGTTGCGCCCAACCCCGGCCTCATGGCCTCAGTTGCAATCGCTACGGCCTCATGGCCTCAAGGGCGGCGGCGAACTCGGGGAGGATCATGGTCTGTTCGCGGTCGGGGCCTGTGGAGACCATCCCGACTTTAGCGCCGGATTCGCGCTCCTGGAAGCGGAGATACTCCTTTGCGGCGGCGGGGAGGTCGTCGAAGTCGCGTATGTCCTCGGTGTTTGACTGCCATCCCTTGAGGGTTGTGTAGCGGGGCACGATTTTGTTGATGCCGCTGATGTCGGCGGGGATTTCATCGGTCAGTTTGCCGTCGATTTCGTAAGCAGTACAGACGGGGATCTCCGCAAGATGATCCAGCACATCCAGCTTGGTCACAACGAGCCACTCCGCCGAGTTGATCGTGTTCGAGTAGCGCAGCAGTGGTATGTCGAGCCACCCGCAACGGCGCTTACGGCCGGTGACAGCGCCAAACTCATTGCCTCGCCGCCCAATCTCCTCGCCAACTGGACCGCTGATCTCGGTCGGGAAGGGTCCCTCGCCCACGCGCGTCACATACGCCTTCGTCACCGCGATCACGGTGCCAATGGCAGTGGGCCCGACACCTGTTCCCGTGGCGGCGCCACCGGCCGTCGCCGAAGAGGATGTCACATACGGGTACGTGCCGTGGTCAATGTCGAGAAGTGTGCCCTGCGCACCCTCAAACATTACGCTGCCGCCGGAGTGGAGTATGCCGTTGAGCAAGCGGGCGGTGTCGCAGACATAGGGGCGGAGTTTTTCCGCGGCCTCCGCGTAGAGGTCGAAGATTTGGGCGGCATCGAGAGGGCCGGGTTGTTGTTGCGAACCGAAGAGTGCGCGGACGATGGAGTTTTTCTGCTCACAGGCGGCGTCGATGTGGTCCTTGAGGAGCGCGGTATTGAGGAGGTCGACGACGCGCAGCCCACCGCGGGACATTTTGTCCTCGTACGCTGGGCCGATGCCGCGGGAGGTGGTGCCGATTTTTTTACGGCCGGGTGCGGACTCGCTGGCAAGCTCGATCATGCGGTGGTAAGGGAGGATGACCTGGGCGCGGTTGGAGACGAAGAGCGCGCCATCGAGCTGGACGCCGTGCTGGCGGATGCGGTCGGCCTCGCTTAAAAAAGCAATGGGGTCGAGGACAACGCCGTTGCCGATGACGCCCTTGCAACCCTTGCGCAGCACCCCGCACGGGATCAATTGAAGAATGAATTTTTCGCCCGAGATAATCACCGTGTGGCCGGCGTTGTGTCCGCCGGCGTAGCGGGCCACGGCGGAGAAGTGGTCGCTGAGGACGTCCACGATTTTACCCTTGCCTTCATCGCCCCACTGGGCACCCAATACTACCGCTGATTTGGCTCGCATGCTTCATCCATTCCTGTCGGGCGCAACTCATGCGCGCCCTTTATGATGATAAACCTTTTGCGGAATGGAGGCTGTCTACCGGCCGGGCTCGCCCAACAACCAGAAAGCCGGATTCATCAATCTCCCCATGCGTTATGCGGCCGGCGTGTCAACCGCCCCCCAAGAGGATTGACCATGGCGGGTGTGACCGGGTCTAGCGCTGATCCACGCGGCTTTCGCGGCGGCGAATTTTCTCCGATTGCCTGAGGTTGAGGGCAAGCAAGAGGCCGACGTGCGTGCGCTCGCGGCAGACGCGGCAACGCACAGGGTACTGGAAGAGCAGCAGGCGGGCAAGGTCCGCAAAGCGGAAGCGCGAGGTGCGCAAATGGTTCGAACCACACTGTGTGCAATGCATGCCAGCCCCGTTTCTATCTTGAAAATAACACAGCTTCATCCCCAAAGTTGCGCGCCGGCAAATTTGGCGCGCAAACCAACTTCGCTTACACTGGGTGGATGGAAGAGTTCAGCCGCATCCAACGCCTGCCTGCATACGTCTTCAACATCACAGGTGAGATGAAGATGGCCGCGCGGCGTCGCGGCGAGGACATCATCGACTTCGGCATGGGCAACCCCGACGGCGCCACCCCAAAGCACATCGTCGATAAACTCATTGAGGCCGCGCAAAAGCCGCTCACCCACCGCTACTCCGTCTCGCGCGGCATCCCGCGCCTTCGCCGGGCCATCACCAACTGGTACAAGACGCGCTACAGCGTCGAGCTTGACCCGGACTCCGAGGCGATCGTGACGATCGGCTCAAAGGAAGGCATCGCGCACCTTTGCCTCGCCATCCTCGACCAGAACGACACGGTGCTTGTGCCCAACCCGAGCTACCCCATCCATATATATGGGCCGGTCATCGCGGGGTCGAACATAGTCAGTATCCCCATCCACGACCATGAGGAGTTCCTGCGCCGCGTGGAGGACCTGATACCGCGGATGACACCACGGCCGAAGGCGTTGATTGTGAACTTTCCCTCGAACCCGACGACGGCGTGCGTGGACCTTCCGTTTTTGGCGCGGCTGGTGGAACTGGCGCGAGAGTACAAATTCCACCTCATCCACGACCTCGCGTACGCGGACATTGCGTTCGATGGTTACAGGCCCCCCAGCGTCATGCAGGTACCCGGCGCCAAAGACGTTGCCGTCGAGTTCTTCACCCTTTCCAAAAGCTACAACATGCCCGGCTGGCGGGTGGGGTTCATGGTCGGCAACCCGCGGCTGGTGGCGGCGCTGGCGCGGCTGAAGAGTTATTTTGACTACGGCACGTTTACCCCCATCCAGGTCGCCGCCATCGCCGCGCTCGAGGGCCCGCAGGAGTGCGTCGCGGAAATCAGCGAAATCTACCGCAAGCGCCGCGACGTGCTCGTCCACGGCCTCAACCGCCTCGGATGGGCCGTCCCCAGCCCCAAGGCCACCATGTTCGTCTGGGCCGAAGTGCCGGAGCGCTTCAAACCCCTCGGCTCCCTCGAGTTCTCCAAACGCCTCCTCACCGAGGCCAAGGTCGCCGTCAGCCCCGGCATCGGCTTCGGCGAGCACGGCGACCAGCACGTCCGCTTCGCCCTCATCGAAAACGAGGAGCGCACCCGCCAGGCCCTCCGCGGAATCAAAGGCATGTTCATGCAGCTTTGACCACTGCCATCCCCTGTTGGCTAACGGTTGGCCCCGGTCTCAAAATCTAGACCGGGGGGCGTCCGCAGCTTGATAAAATCCCCATTGAGTTTGTGGCCACCCGCCGGTGAGACTGTGTTGGATGTTGCGCTCCGGGGAAGGTTACGAGCACTCGCATCCACACGCCTATACCTTGCCCTTCAGAATGAATGTAAATTGCACAAATCACTTGCGTTAGAAACTTCCGGTGTATGAGAGTAAATTTTTTCTAGAAAAACTTACGTAACGCTTGACATACGAACTCCTAAACTATAGACTCCAGCTCATGTGTTACTCGTAGTTGTTACCAAATTTTATGGGCCCAAATTCAGAATGGAGACTTATATGACTCAAAGCAAACATTGCCCCCCCACCCAAAAAA
>JAJXXN010000152.1 GCA_021781075.1 Acidobacteriota bacterium
CTTAATCTGCCCGGTACCGCTGATGATTGTGGAAAGCTCCTGCCGGGCCACTTTGGCGGTCATGACCTTGGTATAGCCGGACTGATTGTAGTGGTAGGCCACAGCGACAAGCGCAGCTGCGCCAATCACGATGCCGGCAATGATTAGGATTTTCTTCATGAGTGCAAAAGCTCCAGATAATGGTTCGTAGTTAGTTTACGGGAAAGGGATGACAAATGTTCCCAAGGGAAATCATATCCTGTACGTTTGTACCCGGAGGGAAGTTCGGGCCACAATTCAGGAACCGTGCCGCGGGGGTAACTTTTTCATTTTATTAGAGTCCGAGGGGGCAGGTAAATGCTTGCAAGGCGTGGTTGCCGTTCACCGCAGATGTACATAGAATAAAATGGAGCAGGAGTGCTATTCACAATGAAGTTGAGCGGTATCACAACAATTCAGAAATTGGCCATCCTGGCCGCTTTCCCTGGTCTTCTCCTCACGCTGTCGGCGCAGCAACAAAACGGCACAGGTAATCAAGCTGCCGTAGCCACAGCCGCACCCGCGGCAGCGCCGGCCCAGCAGCAATCAACGGCGACGATCACGGAGCAGAAGCCGCAGGAAGGCCAGGAGGTTGACCCGCTCAACCGCCCACTGACGCCACAGCAGCGCGTGGAGCGGCGCAAGGCCCTGAAGGGTGAGTTGAAGGGGGCCTACAAGACGTGGCTCGAGCAGGACGTCCCCTACATCATCAGCGATGAAGAGCGCCGGGCATTCAAGAGCCTGACAAATGATGAAGAGCGTGAGGCCTTTATTGAGCAGTTCTGGTTGCGTCGCAATCCCAACCCCGATTCGCCGGACAACGAATACCGCGAAGAGCACTACCGCCGCATCGCCTACTCCAATGAGCATTACGCGGCCGGCAAGCCCGGCTGGAAGACCGACCGCGGCCACATCTATATCTCATTCGGCAAGCCGGATTCGATTGATTCCCACCCGGCGGGCGGCAACTATCAACGCCCGATGGAAGAGGGCGGCGGCCAGACAGAGACCTACCCGTTCGAGGTTTGGCATTACCGCTACATTGAGGGCATTGGCGACAACATTGACATCGAGTTTGTTGATACCTGCATGTGCGGCGATTACCACTTCACCATCGACCGCAGCGAAAAGGACGCGCTGCTGCACGTCCCCGGCGCCGGCGCAACGCAGTGGGAGGAGATGGGGCAGGCCAAAAAGGCCGACCGTTTCAAGGGCGGGCTGGAAAACCTGGGCACTGGCCCACTCTCAAGCCAGCAGGCCTCAAAGCAATTTGACCGCATAGATGTAGCGGCCAAGCTGTTTGCGCCGCCGCCGATCAAATTTCATGACCTGGAATCCTTCATCTCAGAGCACAAAATTCTTTCCGGCCCGGTCTTTCCGTTTGACGTGCGCACGGATTATGTGAAGGTGACGGAGACGACGGCGCTGGTTCCGATCACGGTGCAGCTTAAAAACCGCGACATCACTTTCATCACCAAGGACGGCGTCTCCAAGGGCGTGGTCAACATCCTCGGCAAAGTCACAAACATCACCGGGCATGTCGTCCAGACCTTCGAGGACACGGTGGAAGTCCAGCAGCCGGCGGAGTTGCTTGAGAAATCGCTCGATCGCCAGTCGGTTTATTGGAAGGCCCTGCCGCTTGCCTCGGGGCGCTACCGCCTTGACATTGCCATCAAGGACGTGAACAACCCCGACCACATGGGCTACTATGGCCAGGGCATCTATGTGCCAACCTATAATGATGACAAACTGGAAACCTCATCGCTGATTCTGGCCGACAAGATGAACCTTGTTGACTCGCACACCATCGGCACCGGCAACTTCATTATTGGCAACACCTATGTTCGCCCGCGCGTCAGCCCCAACGCAACCACGCCGGTGAGCTTCAAGCGCGACCAGCAGTTGAACTTCTGGATGCAGGTTTACAACCTGGGTATTGACGACGCGACGAAGGCCAACCAAGCCACTGTGACCTACCAGGTGAAGGATGAAAAAACCGGGACGGTGCTTTTGGAGCAGACGGTTGCGTCCAAGGACCTGGATCCGCACAGTGACCAGTTGACGATTGAAAAGGGCTTCCGCGTAGCCGGATTACCGCCCGGCAAGTACCGGGTTGTGATCAAGGTCAATGACGCGATCACGAAACAAGAGATTGCGCAATCAGCGCCTTTTGTAGTGGAATAGATGCACACCGCGGGAGGCCCGGCAAAAGACCGGGCACAACGGCTACATGCAGACTTTTGGGGATTGCCAGGACGCTGCCAGGTCACAGATGTAGAGTGATACGCAGAATCCATATCGCATTGATCGTGCTTGCCTGCTCACTAGCAGCCGGTGTGCCTGCGCTTTTGTCCGCCGCGCCGGTGACTGTGTCAGGCAAGGTGACCGACTCGCGGGGAACGGCGCAGATGGGCGCCATTGTGCAACTGCTTCTTCCCGACCAGAGTATTGCCGCCAGCGTGCTGACCGATGAGCGCGGCTTGTACCGGATCGCCGGCGTTCTGCCGGGGAAATATTCCATCAAGGCCATGGGCACGAATTATCTGCCCACACTGCGTGAAAACCTGCGCCTGCGCACAGCCACGGTGGTCAACCTGACGCTCAACAGCCTCTATGAGGTGGTTCAGTGGCTGCCGGCGCGGTCCAAGGCCCATGATGTTGCGCTTGATGATTGGGCGTGGACCCTGCGCTCAGCGGAAAACCGCCCACTGTTGCGTTGGCTCGAGGATGGCCCCCTGGTGGTCGTCAACGATGGCGAAGGAAAACCCCCGCATTTGAAGGCGCGCCTGATGGCCTCCGGGCAGACCGGGACCTTTGGAGAAGACGGGCAAATCATCCGCGCGGAAGTGGAAGACACCCCCTCGGACAGCCGCACCCTGCTTGCCCGCGTTGAGTTTGAACCCAACACCGACGGCGAAATGCAATCGGAACTCGGCTTTCGCCAAGACCTCGGCCTTGCCGGCAATGTTGAGTCGGTGGCGGCGGTTGCGCTGCATCCAGGGGTCACTGGCCCTGGCACGGATGCCCCCGGTGTCGATGAGGCCATGGTTGTGGCGCACGAGCAGATGCTTTTTGGCGATGCGGTAGAGGCCAACATCAACGCTGCGCAATTGATGGCGCGCATGATCGGCAACGGGCAGACGGTGAGCGCGTCACTGCCCGCCGCAAGCATTTTTTACCGGCATGGCAACTCGGCCTTCTCCTATCGGATGGCCACCGCCCCCACATCCGCGGATGCGACTTACGCCGGGCAGGGCACGCTGCCCACACTGACTGCGCGCGACGGAAAGCTGGCCATTGAGCACGGCCTCCACCAGGAACTCGGCTGGGAGCGACACACCAATCAATCGGCCATGCAACTCTCGGTCTACTCCGACAGCATCAGCAATCCCAACCTGGAAGCCTCGCCGCACTTTGTGGCGGGCTCACCCATCGAAGGCATGGTGCTCTATGACCCGCTCAGCGGCCTGATGCACGTCGCCGGTGCGGATTATTCTTCAGCCGGCCTATACGCCTCGGTCGAGCGGCAGCTCCCGCGCGGAAACTTCGTGCGCCTCAGCTACGCCAACGGCGACGCGCTCGTCCTTAGCCAATCCAGCCCGGCCTCCGCCCCGTCCCCACTCCCGCAAACCCGTGCCCGCCATGCGCAGATGTACTCCCTCTCGCTTTCCGGCACGGTCGAGGGAACCCACACACGCTGGCGCGCCACCTACCGCTGGCAACCGGACTCCACCCTCACCGCCGTCGCGCCCTACGCCATTGACACCATCTCGCCCTACCTCACTTTGGGCTTCCGTCAGCGCATCACCCGCCCTTCGCAGGGTGTCGCCGGCATCGAGGCACTCTTCGATGTCAATAACCTCCTCGCGCAGGGCTATCACACCTGGGTCGCGCCCGACGGCAGCCTTCTCATCTTCGCGCAAAACGAGCGCCAGGTCCGCGCCGGCCTCGCCTTCGTCTTCTAGTTTTCTGCCGCGCCCCAGCCCCCATTTCAACACTCCCGCTGTGCTATAGTATTCAAGTGGCCGGTGCTTATTTGCTCTGCG
>JAJXXN010000051.1 GCA_021781075.1 Acidobacteriota bacterium
TGACTTAAATGTAATCAAGCCTGTCAGGGCTCTGAGGATTGGAACTGGATCAGATTAGGCTCAGTTTGAAGGGGCAATGCGGCTGAAATTTGTAACATTTTTGGAGACAGTGAAGTATGGAGCAGGGTGTAGTCAAGTGGTTTAACGGTGCCAAAGGTTTTGGATTTATCCAGCGTTCAAGCGGCGAAGATGTTTTCGTCCACTTCTCTGCCATTCAGGCAAACGGCTATAAAACCCTCAATGAGGGCGAGGCCGTCCAGTTTGAATGCCAGGAAGGCCCTAAAGGCTTGAGCGCGGTCAATGTGCAACGCCTTGGCTGATTCAACAATACCCCAACCCCTATCGTCATAGGTTTGCCTTGGTTCCAACGCGAGTGGTGAGGCTGATCACATTCAGCCTCATGCGGGTATTTGCGTCTTATTTTGGAACTCCACCGCCATTGTTTTTCTGCGCTCGATGCACATTGGCTCGCAATCCCGCATACCCGGCCCGGCGCACCGGCGAACCATTGAAGGCTTGCTCAAACTCCGCCTCGCTCATCGCAGCCAGCCAGTCGAGTGATGGGTTGACCAGCTCGATGCGCTCTGCCAGCTCCGGGTCGCGCACAATGGGTGGCTTGCGGTTCCATGGGCACACATCCTGGCAAATATCGCATCCAAAGACATTGCGGCCGATTCCACGCTCCAGCTCGGCGTCAATCTCACCTTCATGTTCAATGGTCAAATAACTGATGCACCGCCGCGCGTCCATTTTTCTCGGTGCGATCAAGGCATTCGTCGGGCAGGCATCCAGACACCGCGTGCAACTGCCGCACCGGTCGGGATGCGCAATCGCCGCTCCCACCTCCCCGCCCAAGTCAAGCGAGGTGACCAGCACGGCCAGAAAAACAAATGAGCCGAGCCGCGGATGAATGACGCAGGTGTTCTTCCCCACCCAGCCCAATCCGGCAGCCGCCGCCAAGGGGCGCTCCATCAACGGCCCCGTGTCCACATACGCCCGCGATTCAAAATCTCCAAACTCAGCCTTCAATGCGCTTTCCACACTGCGCAATCGCCGCAGCAACACCCGGTGATAATCGCTGGGCAGCACTTCGCGCGCATGGTTGCCCGTTTCATCGGCCCGCCGTGCGCGCCCCGTCAACGCATAGCGCGCAATCCACCCCGTGCCCGGCGGTGCCGTGTCCACAGACCGCACCGGCCCGGTGTTGTAACTGGCCAGGCAAACAACCACCGACCGCGCCCACGCAAAAGCCCGCGGCACGGCCGCGCGAACCAGTTCCCCCCGCTCATTGCGCCGCTCCAGCCACTGCATCTCGCCCGCAAAATCCGCGGCCACAAACTCCTCAAAACGCTCCGCCGCCGGCACCGAGCCAGGGTGTGGCAACGCCACCACACCCGCCTCGCTGAAGCCCGCCCCGAGCGCGATATCCCGCGCCCGCTCGCGAATTTTCACTGCATCGCCCAATGCAATCAAGTTAACAGTTCCCCGTTCGCTGTTGTCCGTTGCCACCATTCAACTACACTGCCCGGCGCCTGAACCATGCCCCCTTCCTGCCGCACCCGCGACAATATTGACTGCGAGGCTTTACACTTGTAAAGGTGTCAGTTCGCGCGCCGTCGCCTGTGACAATTAGCACGGCCTGCCTGGCACTTTGGGATTTATCCTCTAACGTTCGACCACTCACCGCCAATGACTACTTGGTCGGTGGTTCTTCCGCTATTGCCGAAGAACCATGCCCGGGCGCCATACAGGCGGAAAATCACACGGAGGCTGTACTCGGATGCAATACGTTTACTCTTTTGGAAATGGCCGCGCTGATGGCGATGGCAAGATGAAGGATGTTCTCGGCGGCAAAGGCGCAGGACTCGCCGAAATGACCAATGCAGGGCTCCCGGTACCGCCCGGCTTCACCATTCAGACCGAAGCCTGCCGTGAATGGATGCGCGGCGCCCTCAGCGCTGAAGTGGAAACCCAGATGCTCGCCGCCCTCGAAAAACTCGAGCGCCTGCAAGGCCAGAAACTCGGCAAGGGTGAAAACCCGCTCCTCGTCAGCGTCCGCTCCGGCGCCAAGTTCTCCATGCCCGGCATGATGGACACCATCCTCAACCTCGGCCTCAATGACCAGGCCGTCGAGTCGCTCGCCAAGCTCACCAGCAACCCGCGCTTCGCATACGACTCCTATCGCCGACTCATCCAAATGTACGGCAGCGTAGTCCTCGGAATCGAGAAAAAGCACTTTGAGCACATCTTCGACTCCATGAAGAAGGCCGCCAAGGTCAAGATGGATTACGACCTCACCGCCGACCATTTGAAGAAGATCATTGTCGAGTACAAGAAGCTGGTCAAGAAAGAGACCAAGAAGGATTTTCCGCAGGACCCGATTGAGCAGCTCCGCGGCGCGCGCAATGCCGTCTTTGAAAGCTGGAACAACGACCGCGCCAAGACCTACCGCCGCATCAACCACATCGACGATTCCATTGGCACGGCCGTCAACGTGCAGGCCATGGTCTTCGGCAACCTCGGCGAAACCTCCGGCACCGGCGTTGGCTTCACCCGCAACCCCGCCACCGGCGAGAACATCTTCTTCGGCGAGTACCTGATGAACGCGCAGGGCGAGGACGTCGTCAGCGGCGTGCGCACCCCGCTTCACATCAGCGAGCTTGAGCGCGCAAACCCCGGCGTCTACAACCAGCTCAAGGACATCACCAAACGGCTTGAAAAGCACTACCGCGACATGCAGGACTTCGAGTTCACCATCCAGGATGGACGCCTGTACATGCTCCAAACCCGCAACGGCAAGCGCACCGGCATCGCCGCCGTCCGCGTCGCCCTGCAGATGGTTGATGAGGGCCTCATCACGAAAGAAGAGGCCATCTTCCGCGTGGAGCCCAACCAGCTTTACGACTTCCTTGTCCCGCGCCTCGATGAGAAGGGCGCCAAGGTCGAGGTGCTTGCCACCGGCCTGCCCGCTTCACCGGGCGCCAGCGTCGGCCAAATTGTCTTCTCGGCTGAAGATGCGGTCAAGGCGCACACCTCCAAGAAAATGGGCTCCATCATCCTCGTCCGCGGTGAGACCACGCCAGAGGACATCGCAGGCATGGAGGTTGCGACGGGCATTCTCACCAGCCGTGGCGGCATGACATCGCACGCCGCCGTTGTGACCCGCGGCATGGGCAAGTGCTGCGTGGCCGGCGCCGGTGATTGCGTCGTGGACGAGCACAAGAAGGAATTGCGCGTCAAAGGCAAGGTCTTCAGGCACGGCGACTGGCTCTCACTCGACGGCACCACGGGCCGTGTCATCGCCGGCAAGCTCAAGACCCTTGAGCCACGCCCCGATGATCCCGAGCTCGTCAAGTTCATGAGCTGGGTCGATCCCCAACGCCGCCTCCGTGTCCGCGCCAATGCCGACATTCCACGCGACGCAAAGATGGCCATGCAGTTCGGGGCCGAAGGCATCGGCCTCTGCCGCACCGAGCACATGTTCTTCGCCGAGGACCGCATCGGCCACATGCGCGCCATGATCCTTGCCACCACCGAGAAGGAGCGCCGCGACGCCCTCAAGAAGTTGCTGCCCATGCAGCGCGCCGACTTCGCGGGGCTCTTCAAGGTCATGGCCGGGCTGCCGGTCACTGTCCGCCTGCTCGACCCGCCGCTGCACGAGTTCCTGCCCAAGCGCGAAGAGCTGCTTGTTGAAATCGCCAAGCTCGAAACCAAGACTCCGAAGTCAGCCAAGCTCAAGGGGCTCAGGAGCCTCCTTGCGCGCGTCGAGGAACTCCACGAACAGAACCCCATGCTCGGCCTCCGCGGCTGCCGCCTGGGCATCACCCTGCCCGAGATCACCGAAATGCAGGCCCGCGCCATCTTCGAGGCGGCCGTTGCCACCAAGAAGACCGGCGGCGACCCGCACGTCGAAGTCATGATCCCGCTCATCGGCGGCATCGAGGAGATGAAGAACCAGGCCGAGATCATCCACTCAACCGCCAAGAAGGTCTTTGAAGAGAAGGGCCTCAAGGTTGATTACATGGTTGGCACCATGATCGAGCTGCCC
>JAJXXN010000206.1 GCA_021781075.1 Acidobacteriota bacterium
CGGGCTTGCCTGGGGCAATGGGCTTGACCGGCGCAACAGGCCCTGCCGGCCCAATTGGTCCTGCAGGCGCAACTGGCGCAACAGGCCCAATCGGCCCAATCGGCCCGATTGGCCCTACTGGCGCAACCGGTGCAACTGGCGCAACCGGCCCAGCTGGTCCTGTCGGCCCTGCCGGTCCGACTGGCCCTGCCGGCCCAACTGGCCCGGCCAGCCCGCAAATTTGGACCGCCACCTTTGACTATTTCAATTCCAGCCCAACAACCGGATATGCGACTTACCAGTTTGCGCCTATGGGAGTCACTTACCTGTACAACACATCCACCAACAACGCGTATTTCGCGATGGTTCCGAAAACCTGCACTGCCTCCAACTTTATGGCGAAAGCATTCAACCCTTCAGGCACTTCGAGCGCAACCTTTACCCTGAATGATGTAACCCAAAGCATTTCTATCGCCGGTTGCTTTCTTGTTGCCAACAACCTCAATAATGTCTCTTGCAGTTCGACCAATACAGCAGTTCTCACCGCCGGCGACATTCTTGATATCACACTCGCCGTCAACAACCAAACCGACTATGACAACGTGAATATGTTCGTCACCTTCATCTGCCAATAGCAGCAAACAAAAACTCCCCCGGCCATCAACCGGGGGAGTTTTCTTTCAGGGACCATCTCCGTCAATCCGGGCTCGGCGCATCCAATGCGCATTTTTCATTGACCCGGAAGATGTTTTTGATTAGGCTGGTTCTGGCTTTCCCTTGCCTGTCGAGATCATTGTTCCCCCTGGGCCCGAATTCCAACAGGCGTCACGTCCAACCATTCGATCCATCACATGCCTTGCATTCCCGCATGCAGGAGAGCTATATGCTGAAAAAATTCTTTGCTCTGTCACTCGTACTAGCCTTTGCGCCCGCGCTGCTCACTGCGCAGGTGGCACAGATTCGCACCGCCGCGGCCGATAGCGGCCTGACCACGCTCAGCGTCACCGGCGTCAACTTCTGCTCCGCGCCGCAACTGTTTCTTGCCGGCACCAAGCTCGCCATTACGGCGCACAACGCCACCAGCATTACCGCCAGCCTGCCCGGTGGAACCATGCCGGGCAGTTATGACCTTCAGTTGAACTGCAACTATATTGCCACCAACTTTGACGCCACACTGGGCGCACAAGGCCCCGCCGGCCCTGCCGGTCCAGCCGGCCCGCAAGGCCCCGTTGGACCAATGGGACCAATGGGACCAATGGGTCCGCAAGGTCTCCCCGGCGCAACAGGCCCAGCTGGTCCGGTCGGCCCTGCTGGCGCAACCGGTGCAACTGGCGCCACTGGCCCAATTGGCCCTGCTGGCGCACCCGGCCCAGCTGGTCCGGTCGGCCCTGCTGGCGCAACCGGTGCAACTGGCGCCACTGGCCCAATTGGCCCTGCTGGCGCACCCGGCCCAGCTGGTCCGGTCGGCCCTGCTGGCGCAACCGGTGCAACTGGCGCCACTGGCCCAATTGGCCCTGCTGGCGCACCCGGCCCAATGGGCCCAATGGGTCCAGCGGGCTTGCCTGGGGCAATGGGCTTGACCGGCGCAACAGGCCCTGCCGGCCCAATTGGTCCTGCAGGCGCAACTGGCCCGGCAGGCGGTCAGGTTTGGTCGTCAACCTTTGTGCCTTTTTGCGGTACTTGTACTGGAAATACCAGTTTCGGCATTCCACCGTCAGGTAGCTATGTTTACTCACCTGGAACCCCCTACCCTTTTGTGGTCATGCAGGTTCCTCAATCCTGTACCGCGGGTAATTTCACAGTGAATGCTGTTACGCCACGCAATGCCTCAACATCTTTAGTTTCTTTGCTTAGCTATGCGGGAAACACTATTTTCTTCTATTGCACTCTTACTGCAAACAATGGGAGTAATGTTTCATGCTCCTCGCCGGGCAGTGTTGCGCTCAGTGCAGGTCAAGATATATATCTCTCATTCAACATCAGCAACTATGCGGATTGGGGTGGCATACCTATTTTCACCAC
The DNA here is from genome assembly GCA_021781075.1 of Acidobacteriota bacterium. Lineage (GTDB taxonomy): Bacteria > Acidobacteriota > Terriglobia > Terriglobales > Acidobacteriaceae > CAIMNN01. The sequence continues at coordinate 2,002 of JAJXXN010000206.1, forward strand.
CTTCACCTGCCAATAACACCGCACAAAAAAACTCCCCCGGCCATCAACCGGGGGAGTTTTCTTTTCTCAATAAGTCCTATGCTTCTTTTGGCTCCTCGCCGATCTTCGCCTTCCGGCATTTCTCCATGATCCTGTCGTGCAGCTTGCTCCGCACTTCCTCCGGCATCTCAAAGACCTCGTTGCAGCGATAAATCTCAATTGTCTTCCGGGTGGCGTTCAACACGACCTCGCAGTTTGTGCAGCGGTACAAATGCTTCTCCATATCCGCGCGCACCGCGGCATCCAGCTTGTCATCAAGCACTTCATCCAACAGGTCAAGAAATTCACTGCACGTCATTGTTGTCCACCCCCTTTCCTTGCATTGGCCCTGAAGTACCGGTTGAGCCGCTCCCGCAACTGCAACCTTGCCCTCAGCAGCCTCGACTTCACCGCCGGCACGCTCAACCCCAGCGACTCCGCCGTTTCCTCTGTGGAAAGACCCTCCACATCCCTGAGCACAAACACCACCCGGAACCCCGGCGGGAGTCCATTGATGGTCTTCTTCAAAATCCCGTTCAGCTCGCTCTGCTCATACTGCATCTCCGGGTCCGGGCCCCAGTCCGCGATGTCGCGCGCCACCGTGCCCTCGTCCGTCTCAATCTCCTGGTCTATCGATACCATTCCCGGCCGCCGCTTCCGCAGCTTCATCAGGCTCTCGTTGACCGCGATACGGACCAACCAGGTGTAAAACTTCGAGTCCCCGTGGAAGCTGTCCAGCTTCTGGTATGCCTTCAGGAAGGCATCCTGCACCGCGTCCTCGGCATCCTCCTCGTTCTGTGTGATGTGCAGCGAGATGCGAAAGACGCGGCGCTCATACTTCCGCACCAGCTCGTCAAACGCGCCCAACTCGCCGCCACGTACCCGGTCAATCAGGTCCAAGTCCGGGTGTCGCTCGTTCTCTGCAATTTGGATGGTCGCCATGGAATTAAGATTCGGAATAATTGCTCCTTTCATCATTTTATGGGATGGCATCTCCCCGCGCGCCACGGGGAGAGAAAAAAGGGAAGCGTGGGCACCCTCGATCGCCCGCTTTCCGGGCTCGGGGATTGCCAACTCCGCCATCAACGCTGGCTCCGCTACAATGGTCTCCATGCGCCGCGCTTTTCTCGCCCTCCCGCTCATGGCCGCATGCACGTTCACCGGCTGCGGTTATCACACCCTCGGCGCGGCCACGCACCTGCCACCCGGCGCCAGCACCCTCGCCGTCCCGGTCTTCGCCACGCGCACCGACGCCTGCCACTCCGAGGTCGCGCTCACCCAAGCTGTGCTCCGCGAGCTGGCCACCCGCACCCGCCTGCGCATTCAACCCGACCTCCATGGCGACCCAGACCTCGTTCTGCGCGGCACCATTTTGCAGGAGGCCGCAACCCCGCTCACCTACAACTCCCAATCCGAGGCCGCCTCCAGCTACCTTCTCACCCTCGTTGCCGCCGTCTCGCTCACCGACCGCACGGGGCGCGTCCTCTATGAAAACAAAAACTACGTCTTCCGCGAGCAATTCCAGTCCTCCACGGACCTCGCCCGCGAGATTGATGAAAATCCCGCCGCCATGAACCGCCTGAGCCGCGCCTTTGCCAGCCAGCTTGTCGCCGACCTACTCGAAAGTTTTTGATTTTGCCGGCTTGCTGGCTTGTTACATGCGCGCTGGACGCGCAGCGCAGCTCGCGGATTCACTTCATGGCAAATTCAACCGATACACATTGCTGTATTCTCTCAACGCGATTCTCAGTCCCCTGGTCCCTCATTCCTACAGCCCCTGGTTTTCCACACAGGTTCCCCCGCTCTTCTCCACTGGCCACACGCCCCTGCGCCCGTTATCCTGTTCCATGATGCTTGCCCGCCCGCAAACCGGCTCGCTGAGGATGGAGATGCGCCCATGAGCACAGCGCGCTCCGGCTCCGGCTTTGCCTCCGTCAACCGCTTCACGGCGGAGATTGAGGCCGGGCAGCCGCGCCCCGGCTACATCCTTTGCGGCG
>JAJXXN010000092.1 GCA_021781075.1 Acidobacteriota bacterium
GCCAGCGGATTTCGAGGTGGTCGATCTTCGACTCCGGGCCCAGCCCAAAATGCAGCCGCCGGTCGCTCGAACTCATGAAGCCCACGCTGGGGTTGGCCAAGTTGTAGAGCGCGCGCCCCGATGCCGTCACCAGTTTTACGGTTGCGCCGATGGCGTCGCGGTTGCTCTTGGTGCCGCGCAGATCCACCAGGCTCCAGTGGTTTTTCTCCAGCGCGTTGTTCATCAGGATTCGTGGTTTCTCATTGAGTGAAGTCACCACCAGGTCCATCCAGCCGTCGTTGTTCAGGTCCACAAAGCAGGAGCCGCGCTGGAAACCGATGGCGAGAAAATCCGGCCCCATCTGGCTGGAAACATCCACCAGCGTCTTGCCGTCCACATTGCGGAAGAGCGTGTCGTGTTGCCGCGAGTTTTCAAGCAGATTGTCCACGTCCCCGTTTGCTGAATAAATATCCTTCCAGCCGTCATTGTCGTAATCGATGAACCCAATGCTCCACCCGGAGAGATTACGGCTCAATTGCCCGAGTTTGCTCGACCAGGTCAGGTCCTCAAAGGATTTTCCCCCCGCATTTTTGAGCAGCCCGAAGACCTGCCCCGAGAGGTCGTTGTAGACAATGTCCACCCAGCCGTCATTGTCGAAGTCGCGCGCGTCGCAACCCATGCCGCTCACGCTTTCGCCCTGCAGGTTGTAGGCCACATTGTACTCAAGGCCCACTTCGCGGAATTTGCCATTGCCCTGGTTGAGAAAAAGAAAATTCGGTTCCGTGTCGTTCGAGACGAAGATGTCCATCAAACCGTCCCCGTTGAAGTCGGCGATGGAAATGCCCATCCCCTTGCCAAGCGCGCGGGCTAGCCCGCTTTCCTCGGTCACGTCCTCGAATTTTCCATTGCCCAGGTTGCGGTAGAGCCGTGAGGGCACACTCTTATAGTTGGGAGGGCTGCAATACTCCTCATGCGCGGGGTCCATATAGCAATGCTTGTCTGTCTCGGGCCGCCAGTAGGTGTAATTTGTCACTATCAGGTCGAGCAAACCGTCATTGTCAAAATCAAACCACGCCGCGCCCACGCTCAGCAGGTCGTCCGGTTTTTTGTCGAGCCCGGAGCCCTTGGTGACATCCGTGAATGTTCCATCGCCATTGTTGCGGTAGAGCGCGTTCCGGCCCGCGTTGGCGAGGAACAAATCCGCGTGCCCGTCGTTGTTGTAATCAGCCGCCGCCACGCCGAAGCAGAATCCCAGGTCCATGCCGGCAAGTCCGGCTTTTTCACTCACATCTTCAAATGTTCCATCCCTGCGGTTGCGCAACAGGCAATTGGCAAACTGGTGCCCGGTCTTTTTGAGCGTGGGCATCTCCGCGCCGTTGGTGAAAAACAGGTCCATCCAACCGTCGTTGTCATAGTCGATTGCCGCAATGCCGCCGCACATTGGCTGCGGAAAATATTTGCGCCCGGTGAAATTGTTGTTGCTGGCGTAATTGAATTTGCTTTTGCCTGCGATGTTGGTGAACCAACCCGGCTTTGTGCCGTCAGCGATGCCCTTGTCCTGCGCGCCGATCAGCCAACGCGGGCCCAACGCAAGGCCGCCGCCTGCCGCGCCCAGCAGTTTTAAAAATCCCCTGCGGCTCTGCGCTCTCCGGCTCATCGCTTAATCCCCACCGCCACCATGCGCCATGTCGATGATGCGATAGATCTCCAACGGCTCCTCGCTCTGGAGCGAATAGTCGCCTGAACGTGCCGGCGCCAGCACCATGCTCTGCGCGGACAATGCAATTGACTCCGCGCCCTTTGGTTGAAGGCTGCCGGTCCCTTTAGCCACATAAATATAGTTGAGCCGGCCGCTCATGCCGCACTCAAGCTGCATTTGTGACCGCGCGCCGTCCACCGTCATCCGCTCGATGCGGAAATATTGCTTTTCAATCAGGACGGTCCGGTCCTGAAGCGCGTGCGGCGCCACTTTGCCCGCTTCCGTCCGCAGCCGGAGCGCCTCCAGTCCCTTTTCAACATGCAGCTCTCGCGGGCGGCCGTAATCATAAAGCCGGTAGGTCACATCACAGTTCTGCTGTACTTCGAGCAATGCCGACCCCGGCAGAATTGCATGAATTGTGCCCGCATCCACGTAAATCAATTCGCCCTTGCTCACCGGGACAATCTCCAGCATCTGCTCAAGCGTTTTCTCGCGGATTCCGCGCTCCACGTCCGCAATCGTGATGCCCGCCCTCAATCCCACGGCAACGGTCGCGTCCGGCTCAGCCTGCAGCACAGCCCAGCACTCGGTCTTGCCGCGCGCAGCCCCGTACTTGCGCGCCATCGCGTCATCGGGGTGCACCTGCACGCTCAATTTCTCGCGCGCGAAAATCAGCTTGATCAAGAGCGGCGAGGCAGCCTCGGCGGTTGCATTACCCAGCAGCTCCCGCGGGTACTGCTGAAACAAATCCCCGATGCGCCGCCCCGCCCACGGCCCGCTGGCCGCAACGCAGTCATCGCCGCTGAGCCATACTTCGCCGATTGTCCGACCGTCCGGCTCCCGATCAATCCAGGGGCGCAAATCGGCAAAACCCCAGACGCGCTCGACAAACTCCGGCGTGATCAAGAACGGGACTGGTTCATCCTTCAGTTCAACTCTCATGGCTAATTCCGTTTTCCTTTGCGCAAACTATATTCACCGGGCGAGGAGCTTTCGCAGGTGGTCAATCCCCTCCGCCGCAATCATCTCCGGGCTCACGTGCTTCTCCGCCCAGCGCGCGCCCAGCTTGTTCTCTGGCGCCTCGGAGAATCCAAAGCCCTCGACCATCAAATATCCCTCATAGTGGATGGCGGCAAGCGCGCGCACCACGGCAGGGAAGTCAATGTGCCCGGAGCCGACGAGGCTGCGGTCATTCTCGCTCATGTGCACATGCATCAATCTGGCGCCCGCAGTCGTCATTGCCGCAGCCACCTGCTTCTCTTCAATGTTCGCGTGGAAGGTGTCAAGCAAAATGCCGATAGCCGGGCTTCCGACTGCGTCGCAAAACTTCACCGACTCCGCTGCCGTGCACAGGAAGTGCGACTCTGCGCGGTTCACTGGCTCAATCGCCAAGCTGATCCCGCGGCTCTCTACCTCGTGTGTAATGCCGGCAAAACACTCCACCGCCCACCGCCATTCGTCCTCATTGCGCCGCCGCGCTGGCAAATAGCCAATGGGGGCATAGAGTGGCCCACCCACGCGGGTTGCGCCCAACTCCACCGCAAGGTCAAGCAGCCGCAGCAAATGCCCCCGCGCCTGCCGGCGCACTCCCGCATCGCCGCTGATGGGATTCACTTCCCCGGGAAGAATCGCGCAGACGGTACACTCAAGCCCGGCGGATTCAAAGCCCCTGCGCAGTTCTCGCGCCGGTACGGCGGCAGGATTGAAGACTGGAATCTCCAATCCGTCGTAGCCTAGCCGCTTCACAAAATCCAGCAGTGGCAAATGCGCGGTCGTGAACTCGGTGGTCCAGGCAAAGGCGCTGACGCCAAGCTTCATCTTTTCCCCCTGTTGCTTGTTCTATTATCCACTTCAGGAATTGCGACGCAGTGAAAATTCATCCTCAGTGTCCAAGTCGTGATTTTGGGTTAAGATAATTTCGTTATGCCGTTCCCAATCAAAACATGCGTCGTCTGTGGAGAAGAATTTGAACTGCGCCCGGATAAGCCGGGCTTTGCCAATCGCTGCCCCTCATGCAGCGAACCCGAGGACAGTGGCCCGGAGCCCAAGGGCACTGAGGCTGCGCTCGACCCGCGTTCCGCCAGCGAGATCAACGCCGAGCGCCGCAAGGCCATGCGCGACCTGCTCTATCGCAAAGACAGTTGAGCCGGTGGTATACTAGTCCGGTTGGGCTTATTACGCCCTCGAACTCCTTATTCCGCAAGAGGTTGCAATGTCCGGCCATTCCAAATGGGCCACCATCAAGCACAAGAAGGGCGCGCTTGACGCCAAGCGCGGCAAAATATTCACTCGCCTGATCAAGGAAATCACCGTGGCCGCACGCGCCGGC
>JAJXXN010000234.1 GCA_021781075.1 Acidobacteriota bacterium
GCGAAAACCAGCAGGACCGCATCGCCAATGGCGTGCAGAGCGGGCAGTTGACGGCGGGAGAAACCCGGAACCTGGAAGGCCGCGAGGCGAACCTGAACAATGAGATCAAGGACGACCGGCAGGCGAATGGCGGCAGGCTGACACAGGCGGAGCGGCAGCAGGTGAACCGCCAGCAAAACCACATCAGCAGATCAATTTACCAGGACAAGCACAATGCGGCGACTCAGAATTACAAAGGCCAGGTGGGTGCGCGGCAAGAGAACCAACAGGATCGGATTGCGCAAGGGATCCGCAGCGGCCAGATGACGGCGGGCGAAGCCTCCCGTGCCGAGGGCCAGCAGCAGCGCATCAACAACCAGATACGCGCGGATCGCCAGGCAAACGGCGGCAAACTGACGCCGGGTGAGCGGCAGCAGATCAACCAGCGGCAGAACAATGCCAGCCGCAACATCTACAACAAGAAGCACAATGGAGCAACCCAGGCCCACTAAAACTGGGCGGATGCAGCAGCAAAAGAGGCCGGGCGGGTGGAGATAGGTACCAAATTTCCACCGCTCCGGCCAATTTTGTTTCCAGTTCTGTTTTTCCGAGTGACGGGTTCCGGCTAAAATTCAGGTGGATTCCGCACACTGAGGAGAGGTCGATGCCCGCAAAGCAGAAGAAGATGCCGCGCAAGAAGAAGGCCGTGAAAAAGATCGGCAAGAAGCTGCTGAAGAAGGCGAAGAAGCTGGTGAAGGCCAAAGTGGTGAAGAAACTGGCAAAGAAGGCTGTGCCGGATTTGGAGACAAACCTTCCGGTGATGCTGGGGCCGGTACCGGGGTCGGCACACCCGACGACGCTGGCTGTGGATATTGGCGGGTCAGGCTTGAAGGTGATGCTGCTGGACAAGAATGCCAAGCCTCTAAGCCGCAGATTGCGCGTGGAGACGCCGCTGGTGTCAACGCCGGAGCGAGTGTTGAAGGCTCTCGACGGGCTGGTGAAACAAATTCCTGAGTTTGACCGCGCATCGATCGGGTTCCCGGGAGTGGTGCGCAACGGGGTGACGCTCACCGCAGCCAATGTCAGCAAGCAGTGGATTAACTTCCCGCTGGAGGCGCGCCTCAAAAAAATGTGGAAGAAGCCCGCCCGGTTGGGCAACGACGCTGATGTGCAGGGATTTGGGGCGATCCAAGGCAAGGGACTGGAGATGGTGGTGACGCTGGGAACTGGCATGGGCAATGCGCTGTTCATCAACGGGCACCTGGTGCCTGGCTTGGAGTTGGGCCATCACCCGTGGAAGAACAACCTCAGCTACGAGATGATCCTGGGCAAGCGCGGGTACAAGCGCATCGGGCGCAAGCGTTGGAATGCGATGCTGAAGCTGGCAATTACGCAGTGGGCGCACACCTTCAACTACGACCGTTTATACATAGGCGGAGGCAACGCCAAAAAGATTGACTTCAAGCTGCCGGCGAATGTGACGATTGTGCCGAATACGGAGGGATTGTTCGGCGGCGTGGCGCTGTGGCGGGATGAGTGAACGGCGCGGAAGCGCGATTCAGCGCAAGTGGGTTGAGATTGGACACGCGCACAACGGCTGATGCAGGATTACTGATGAAATGACAGGTTGACCCGCCTGGCCAACGTGAGTCGGACCTGATGACTTACTGCATAAATGGCATGCCTTGCTCAAAGCTCGAATGGAATAGCGTGATTTTAATTTTCATTGGAACTCTGAATCGCAGTGGGCATAAAAACCGGCTCCGTGTTGATCAATCCATTTTCCAATAAAATCTTCTGCAGTACAGTATCAGCCGGCTTGCCTGAATCAAGAGGATTCCCATCCAAGTGCTTGACTAATGCCACTGCGATGTCCCACATGGTTTTAATCTGGTCTTGTCTTATTCTTACAATTACGAATTTATCCTCCTGCCTCAATATGCTCCCATCCAACCCTTGAATCCAGCCTTCAATAAATCCCTCGCACTGACCGGCCGCATACACGTCATCAGGTCGCTTGCCATCCCATTTTCCCCTGGACGAAATCGCCGAGGAGGCCTTTTGACATGTCTTGGACAAATCAGAAGCAGAAACTTGGGAGTTTGCGGTGGAATTGATAAACAACATTACAAGAAGCGACAAATATAAATTACGCATCGTGCCTCCCATAAAAAATTGATGACCAGATGCTATAGGAATAAATAGCGACCTTGCAATATGAATTTTTGCGAAGTCAAACTATCATTCAAATTTTATTCTGATGTTTTACTGGGAGTTTTCAGCCCCAGTTCGCGCATCGCAATCTGCAGGTCGGCCCAGGCTTCTTTTTTCTGGCGCGGGTCGCGAAGAAGAAATGCCGGGTGATAAGTGACAACGAGCTTTGTTCCCTTCCAGGAGTGGAGTCGTCCGCGGAGCGCGGCGAGCGGCTGTTTGTGGCCGAGGAGGTAGGTGGCGGCGGTGGCGCCGAGGGCCACGATGATTTCCGGGGCGACGGTGATGATCTGGCGGAAGAGAAAAGGCGCACAGGTGTTGGCCTCTTCGGGCTCGGGTGCGCGGTTCTGGGGGGGACGGCATTTGACAATGTTGGCGATGTAGACCTCTTCCCGCTTGAGACCCATGGCCGCAATCATATTGTTCAAGAGCTGGCCGGCTTTGCCTACAAAGGGCAGCCCCTGCGCGTCCTCATCGGCGCCAGGCCCTTCGCCAACGAAAAGGATGCGGGCCATGGGCGAGCCATCGGCGAAGACGATTTTGTTGCGACCGGCGTGGAGCGGGCAGCGGGTGCAATCACCCAGGTCGGCGCGAATGGCTTCGAGCGCGGCGATTTTTTCGTCGAGTGTGCGGGCAGTGTGATGAACGGGTACGGGGGCAGGTGAATGAGTGGGAGAGACGGGGGCGTCCACTGCCGCGGGTGCTTCAAAGGGGAGATCGGCGGCGGCGATTGGTTGCGCGGCAAGGGGGATGGCAACTGCTTCGCGGCGGTAGAAGTCGTGCAGGCCGAGCTCGCGGTAGAAATTCATGCGGGCGAGGAGCGCGTCGGCAGGGGTGGTGACTTCTTTGCGGTCAAGGGGCATGGCGGTCAATCTTCGATGATGATGGGATTTTTGCGCGGGGACAAGAAGGGGGCGTCTTTGGAATCGTCGCTGTGGCCTTCGCCTTCCACAACCCGCTGGATTGGGCGGCGAAGCTGTGTGATTTCGTCGAGGATGCGGTCGGCGAGCTTTCGCTTTGTCATCTCGGGCATTTCGATTGCGGTGGTGCTGGTAAGGAATGTGGCGGCGTTGAGGTCGGCATCAAAGCCAAGGCCTTCAGTGGAGACATCATTGAGGACGATGGCATCGGCGCCTTTTTTCAGGAGCTTTGCGCGGCCGTTTTCAAGCTGGTTGTGTGTTTCGGCGGCGAAGCCGATGATGAGCTGGCCGGGACGGCGGCGTTCAACGACTGCGGCGAGAATGTCCTCCGTGGGCGCAAGCTCGATGGTGAGCGGGCCAGAGCGTTTGAGTTTTTCCGTGGCGACGCGGGTGGGTCGGTAGTCTGCGACGGCGGCGGCCTTGATAATCATCGTGGCCTCGTTCATGCGCGCGAGGACGGCGTCGCGCATTTCATCGGCGGTGGTGACGCGGAGGAGTTCGCAGTGGGCCGGTGGGTAGAGGGCGGAAGGGCCGCTTACCAGGAGGACGCGCGCGCCACGGCTTTGCGCGGCCTCGGCGATGGCGTAGCCCATTTTGCCGCTGGAGCGGTTGCCGAGAAAGCGGACCGGGTCGAGCGCCTCGCGCGTGCCGCCGGCGGTGACGAGGAGCACTTCACCGGCGAGGTCGTGGCGTCGCCCGAGTGCTTGGATGACGGCGGTGGCTATCTCCTCGGGGTCGGCGAGGCGACCGATGCCGACGGTTCGGCAGGCGAGCTGGCCGGCGCCGGGCTCGATGACGCGTACACCGCGCTCGCGGAGTGTGGCGAGGTTGGCCTGCGTGGCCTGGTGCTCCCACATTTTTGTATTCATGGCGGGGGC
>JAJXXN010000117.1 GCA_021781075.1 Acidobacteriota bacterium
AAGAGAAAGAAAGAATTTTGAAGGTGCTCAAGGCAGTCTCAGGCAAAGACCTTGCCCCTGCCGCCGACGAATCCCTGTTTGCCTCCGGCCTGCTTGACTCCTTCGCGCTTGCTGATTTTGTCACCGGCCTCGAGGAGGAGTTTGGCGTCAGCATCCCGGACTCCGACCTTTCCGCGCGCAAATTCGATTCCATTGACAAAGTACAGGCGTACCTCGCCGCCAAAATTTAGTGCGGGTGAATTCCATGGCCCACCTTCGCGCCTTCGCCTCTTGGCTCCCCGAGCGTCGCGTCACCAATGACGAGCTTGCGCCGCTGCTCGGCTGCACCACCGAGTGGATCCTCGAGATGAGCGGCATCAGCGAGCGCCGCTACGCCGCTGAGGGTGAGACCGTTGCCTCGCTTGGCCTCCGTGCCGCTGAACTCTGCCTTGCCAAAGCCGGCCTCACCGCGCGGGAGCTTGGATTGATCCTTGTTGCCTCGGGTTCAAGCGACCGCTTCTGCCCCGGCCCTGCCGCCGAGATTGCGGCAAAACTTGGGCTCGCCGCAACGCCCGCGCTGGATATTCCAGTTGCCAGCGCCGGTTCTTTGATCGCGCTGGCTCTCGCCACCGAGCTCGCCCCAAAATTCGGCCGCGTACTCGTGCTCGGCTCCGAGATTATGTCCCGCCGCGTTTCGCTCACTCCCGAGGGGAAAAACACCGCGATTCTCTTCGGCGATGGCGCCGGGGCATGCATCGTTGACCCTCACGAGGGCATGCTCCGCATTGCCGACTCGCTTCTCGCAACCGACGGCGCGTCGGCGGAGATACTCGCCATGGAGAACAACCAATTGCGCATGGAGGGCCCGTCGGTGATCTTGCAGGCCGCGCGGAAATTGCCGCGCGCCATCGCCGACCTGCTTGCGCGCAACTCCATCGCCGCTGCCTCGGTGGAAAAATTCATCCTGCACCAGGCCAACCTGAACCTGATTCTGCGCGTCGCGCAATCGTTGAAATTGCCCGCGGGGAAATTCTTTGCCAACATCAACCTCTGCGGCAACACCTCAGCGGCTTCCATGTTGGTTGCGGCGGATGAATATTTTTCCGCGAATGGCAAGTGCGCCGGCCCGGTGGTTTTTTCGGCTTTCGGCGCCGGCATCAACTGGGGCGCGCTGCTGGCCGTGCCTGTGTGAGCAGCGCCGCCGCAATCGCCGCCTGGCCGTAGCTCAAGCCGCCGTCGCCGGGGCTGACATCCCGATGCGCGAGCACGGTGAAGCCTTCTGCCTCCAGCCCGCGCCGCAGCAATTTGGTGAGGAGCCGGTTGTGAAAACATCCGCCGGAAAGCGCGACAGTTGCAATTCCACTTTTCTTGCGCGCCGCGATTGATGCCCGCACCCAGGCCCACGCCAATCCGGAATGGAACCGCCCCGAGATTGTTGCCGTGTTGCTTCCGCGGTCCAGCTCGCGAAAAACCTCGCGCCACATCGGTGCAGGGTCAATCACAATTGGCCCGGCATTCGCGCCATCGCGCAAATCAAAATCGTAACCAGATTTGTTTGTGTCTTCGTCGGCGCATCCCTCCAGTTCCACCGCCGCCTGCGCCTCATAATCCACCGTGTGCCGTTGGAGCACCAGCGCCGCCACCGCGTCAAAGAGCCGCCCGCAACTTGAAGTCGGCGGTGTGTTCAGTTTTTTGTCGATCATCTGCCGCATGAGCGCAGCCTCTTTTGCGCCCAGCCCCAGCCGGGCAAGGACCCGAGAGGTGATTTCCACACCGCATGCAATCAGCGAACCGAGCACCATGCGGTTTGGCTCCCTGATGGCCGCCGTTGAGCCCGGCATGGGCGCGTAGGCGAGGTGGGCAAATCTTTCAAACTCTGTCAGCGAGGCAATGAGCAGCTCGCCGCCCCAGACCGCGCCGTCGGTTCCGTAACCCGTCCCGTCGAGGGCCAGCCCAATCACCGGCCCAGTCTCGCCATGCTCGGCGATGCAGGCTGCAATGTGCGCATGATGGTGCTGCACGGCGATGCGCGGCAAGGCCTGCTCCATTGCCCATTCGGTGGAAAGATAACCGGGATGCAGGTCGTGGACGATGTGCCCTGGATCAATGCCGAAAACCGATTTGAGGTGGGCGAGCGCCTCTTCAAAAAAATGCAGCCCGGCCAGGTTCTCCAAATCGCCAAGGTGCTGGCTCTGGTAGGCGTGCCTGCCGCGGGCCAGGGTAAAAACATTTTTCAAATGCCCGCCCACGGCTAGCAGTGGCGGCGCGTCCACGGGCAGGGGTATCGAGAGCGGCACAAAACCGCGGGCGCGGCGGATCAACTGCGGTGCGCCATCAACCACCGCGACAACCGAATCATCGCAGCGCTGCAGAATTTCGCGGTCGTTCATCAGGAACAAATCGGCGATTGCGTCGAGCCGCGCGCGCGCCTCTTCGTTGTCAATGGCGATCGGCTCCTCGCTGAGGTTCGCGCTTGTCATCACCAGCATCGGCAGACGCTCATCGGCCAGCATCAGGTGGTGCAGCGGCGTGTAGGGCAAAAACAAACCAAGCCACGGCAGGTTGGGCGCCACATTCGGCGCAATGCCCGTACCAGCCCTCATGCGCACAAGCACAATCGGCCGCTCCACGCGCAAGAGCGCCGCCTCGTCTTCCCCGCTCAACACGGCCAGTTCGCGCGCCACGTCAAGCGACCGCACCATCACCGCCAGGGGTTTCCCGTAGCGGTGTTTTCGTCCGCGCAACGTGGCAACGGCCTGCTCATTGCGTGGATCCACAGCCAGGTGAAATCCGCCGAGGCCTTTGACCGCCGCGATGTTGCCCGAGAGCAGCAAATCAATCAGCGCGCGCACCGGGTCCGTTTCGCCGGCTTTGATTGCATTTCCCGCCGCGTCCACCAGTTCCAGGCGCGGCCCGCAGGCCGGGCAGGCATTGGGCTGCGCATGAAAGCGGCGGTCGAGCGGCGAATCATATTCGCGCTGGCAATCAGGGCACATTGTGAAAACAGCCATCGAGGTTTGTGGCCTGTCATAGGGGATGTGCCGCGTGATTGTGTAGCGCGGGCCGCAGTTGGTGCAATTTAAAAATGGGTAGCGGTGGCGGCGGTCGTTTTCATCGAAGAGCTCGCGCAGGCAATCCGCGCAGGTTGCCGCATCGGCGGGAATCCCCGTCGTGGCTGCGCCGAGGTCATGACTTGCCTCAATTCGGAAGATGGGCGGGCCCGCCATGGCCCCACGCGGCTCAATCTCTGTCCGTTCAATGCTGTCAATGCGCGCAAGTGGAGGCTTTTCACCCCGCAGCCTGCGCAAAAAACTTTCTATCCGCGCAGGGTCGCCCTCGACCTCAATGAAGACGCCATCGCTGTCGTTGCCGATAAATCCGCCGAGCGCCTCCTCGGTTGCCAGGCGAAAAACCGTGGGGCGAAATCCAACGCCCTGCACCACGCCCCGCACGCGCAGCGCCACCCTGCGATGGCCTTCATCTGCATGCGCCGGTGTGTGGCGGGATTGGCTCATCTGAATTTGATTTGGCTGTTACTGGTGCGCCGTGGCCAGCGCGGCTTCGCGCGCGGCATTCATCTGTTGCCCAAGCCAGCCGAGCCAGGCATCGAGCCCCCCAGGCGCGGTCGAGGAGCAGCGGATTACCTCCATGCCGGGATGAACCGTGCGTGCATTGGCCTCCGCCGCCTCGGCGTTGAAGGGAACATAGGGCAGCAGGTCCACCTTGGTGAGCAAAAAAAGTGCCGACTTGAAAAAAATCGAGGGGTACTTGAGCGGCTTGTCCTCGCCCTCGGTCACGCTCAGCAAAACAATCTTCGCATCTTCGCCCAGGTCATAGCTTGCGGGGCAAACCAAATTGCCGACATTTTCAATCAGCAGCAAATCAAGATTCTCAAGCGTGCTGCCCTGTTCCGCAAGCTCATCAAGGCCGCGAGTGATCATGCGGCCATCCAGGTGGCAGGTGCCGC
>JAJXXN010000128.1 GCA_021781075.1 Acidobacteriota bacterium
GATGCCCAAATCCGACGACCACATCCGCAACCTGCACGCCGGTATTGTCGATGTAATTCTGCACCGCGACCAAGTGCCCCGCCGCCCTGAGCAGCCGCACAAAAGTATCGCCGAGAATAGCATTTCTCAAATGCCCGATGTGCGCGGCCTTGTTGGGATTGATGCTGGTGTGCTCGACGAGAACATTGTCAATAGACGTTCGAGGTTTTTGATGATAAGCGGCCAGCGTCATCATCAGGTAGGCACGATCCAGCCTGGCATTGATGTAACCCGCCCCCGCAACCTCAAATCCTGTGAAACCCTCCAGCGGAGTCAGCGCTGCGGCAATCTCCTCCGCAATCACCTTGGGAGACTTGCGCAGCGCGCGGGCGAGCTTCAACGCCGCGGGCAGCGCATACTCGCCAAAGGCAAGGTCGGGCGGCTGCTCGACGGCAAAGACAGCCGGGTCAAGCTCCGATACATTCAAGTTGAATTGTTCGCCGAGCACGGCCTTGAGCCGTGCAATAAGCCGCTGCTGCAGTTCCAGATACACGCTTGGTTCCACTCCCGGTGTTGCCGGTTTTGACTGAATAACCTGTTGAAATCCCAGGCTCAAGTTTAGCAGAGCGCGATTTCTCACCGGTTGTCCCGATGCCTTAAACTAATGTGGTAGCCTGCAAAATCTTGTGACTGAACGCTATTACCTCACCACTCCGATTTATTACGTCAACGCGCGGCCACACCTTGGCCACGCGTACTCGACGATCGTCTGCGACGCCATCGCCCGCCGCAAGCGCGCCCTCCGCGTTGAAACCTGGTTCCTGACCGGCACCGACGAGCACGGCCAGAAGATTGAGCGCAGCGCGAAAAAAGCCGGCAGCACGCCGGAGGAGTTTGCCGCCAAAATCAGCGCGGAGTTCAGCGAAAGCTGGAAGCGGCTGGGCCTTGCGCCGGATGATTTCATCCGCACCACGGAAGAGCGCCATCACCGCGGCGTGCAGAAACTTTTCAAGGAGCTCAAGGACCGCGGGTACATTTACAAAGGCCATTACACCGGCCAGTATTGTGTCAGCGACGAGGCCTACGTTGAGGGCGAGCCGGGCGCCATCTGCCCCGACTGCGGCCGCCTCACCGAGACCGTCAAGGAAGAAAATTATTTTTTCAAGCTCTCCGCGTTTGAAAAGCCCCTCCTCGATCTCTACGAGAGGCGGCCCGATTTCATTGCGCCCGAGTCCACACGCCGCGAGGTGCTCTCCTTTGTCCGCGGCGGGTTGAAAGACCTCTCCGTCAGCCGCACCAGCTTCACCTGGGGCATTCCCGTGCCGGGCGATGAAAAGCACGTCATTTATGTCTGGTTGGACGCGCTGGCGAATTACATCACCGCACTCGGCTACGGCAGTGACGATGCGGCCAGCCTGGAAAAATTCAAAAACTTCTGGCCAGCGAATGTTCATTTGATCGGCAAGGAGATCAGCCGCTTCCACTGCGTCTATTGGCCTGCGTTTTTGATGGCTGCGGGAATCGCGCTGCCCGGCCAGGTGCGCGCCAACGGCTGGCTGCTCTTCGACCACACCAAAATGTCCAAGTCGCGCGGCAACGTTGTCCGTGCCGAGTCAGTCGCCGAAGTGCTCGGCGTTGACGCCCTGCGCTACTTCCTCCTGCGCGAGATTCCCTTTGGGCAGGACGGCAGCTTCACCTTCGACGCGCTCGTGCAGCGCTACAACGGCGATCTTGCCAACGGCTACGGCAACCTCGTCAGCCGCGTCGTCAACATGATGCACAAATTCTTCGCCGGCGTTGTGCCCGAAGCGGGCAAGCCCACCGAGGCGGAAGAAACTTTGCGCGCCAAGGCAACCGCTGTCATTCCCGAGTTCAACCGCTGCTTTGACAATTTCGATTTCTCCGGCGCGCTCAAGGTTCTCTGGTCGCTCGTCGCCGATGTCGATGGCTACCTGACCGCAACCGCACCGTGGAAAAAGCCCGAGGGTCGCAGCGATGCCGAACAGGCGGCTTTGCAGGCGCGGGTGTTGGCAACCGCGGCAGAGGCCATCCGCATCATCACCGCGCTCGTCTACCCTGTGCTGCCCGCATCGGCGGATATAGTCTGGCGCCAACTCGGCCAGGGTGAAATTGCCGGCGCCGCAAAGGATAATTTCCTGTCCGGCATCATTTGGGGCGGACTCAAACCCGGGACAAAATTCGGCGAACCCGCGCCGCTCTTCCCGCGCGCGGAAAAAGACGCAGTCACGCGCATGGAGCAACTGGAAGCAGAGAACAACAAGAGCGCGGTCGAGGCCGTGGGAGGGCCCATCGAAATGGATGAAGTGAAGACAGCACCCGCAGAAGTTCAAAAGAAAGTTGCAGAAGCCGCGCCTGCCGCCGAAGTTAAATCAGCCGCACCAGTGCCGACCGCCCCAGCAGTGCCCGCGTCGGCAACCGCTACCGCCTCCGCTCCTGCGGCAACAACACCGGCAGCCGTGCCCGCTGGGCAACCTGCCGCGGAGGAAAAAACATTCATCACCATCGACGACTTCTCCAAGGTCGAGTTGCGCGTCGCGCAAATCATCGTCGCCGAGCGAATTCCGAAAGCCGACAAGCTGCTGCGCCTCGAGGTGGACCTCGGCGACGAGAAGCGCCAGATCCTGGCCGGCATCGCGCAGTACTATGAGCCGGAAAAACTCATCGGACGCAAAATCATCATTGTCGCCAACCTCGCCCCCCGCACCATGCGCGGGCTTGTCTCGCACGGCATGTTGCTCGCAGCATCCCTCGAGGGTGGCGTGCCCGTGCTCGCCGGCTTCCACGAGGAAGTGCCGCTTGGGGCGCGCTTGAAATAGTTCAGAGGTTCGTTTTGCTCATCGACTCCCACTGCCACCTCGACAGCGAACGCTACACCACCGACCGCCGCGCTGTGCTTGAGCGCGCATTTGCCGCCGGTATCAGAACCATCCTTTCCATCGGCATCGGCGACACACCCGAAGAAATGGCCGCCGCGCTCCACCACGCGCGCGAGTTCAACGGACAGGCCAATCTTCCGCGCCAGTACGTCTCCGCGGGAATCTACCCGCACTCAACCGCGCTCATAGGCCCCGATTTACACGCGGATCCACTCCTCGTCCAACTCGATGGGCTCCTGGCCCAGCCGGAGACAATCGCCTGCGGCGAAATCGGCATCGATTATTTTCACGAGGGCGCAACCCGCGAACAACAACTCGCCGGACTCAAGGCCCAGTTAAGGCTCGCCTCCAAACACAAACGCCCCATCCTCATCCATTGCCGGCCCAAAGGCGACGACCCCTCCGGAAACCCGCAAGCCTGGGACGATCTCTTTGCCTCCCTTGAATCCGAATGGGACCATACAGGCCTCGGCGGCATCATGCACTGTTTCTCCGGCTCGCTCGCCCAGGCGCGCCGCTCCATCGAACTCGGCTTCCTCATCTCATTCGCCGGCAATCTCACCTTTCCAAAATCGCAGTCGCTGCGCGAGATCGCCACTCTTCTCCCGCTCGACTCGCTACTGGTGGAAACTGACGCGCCGTGGCTCGCCCCCGCGCCCGACCGCGGCAAACGCAACGAGCCGGCCTTCGCCCTCCGCACCGCCCAGATGCTCGCCTCCCTGCGCGGCATCCCTCTCGAAGAACTCGCCTCCGCCACCTCCCGCAACTTCCATCACCTTTTTCGCATCAACCCCGGCGTGGGAAACTAATAGAGGCAATCACCACAAGGGGTAACCCATGGCACAAGACAATTCGTTCGACGTCGTCAGCAAGGTCGAAATCCAGGAAGTCCGCAACGCCATCGACCAGGCGCTCAAAGAGATTCACCAGCGCTTCGACCTGAAGGACTCGCACTCCGAAATCAAGCTCGAAAACCAGGACAAGGAGATACTGCTCGCCTCGTCCAACGAGTACCATCTGGAGGCTGTCAAATCGATCCTCGGCCAAAAGCTGGTCAAGCGCGGCGTCT
>JAJXXN010000226.1 GCA_021781075.1 Acidobacteriota bacterium
ACCGTCAGCACGGCGGAAGCTTTGAGAGTACGATGAGTGGTTCGATAATGCACGACTTGACTCCTAAATACTGCTCCCTACAAGGATAAATGCCGGCGGGGCGCGTCTGCGGCTAATTTGATGCGGGTGGCGCGGGCTTTTGCGCGGCGTTGGCGGACGTCGGAGGAGGCTCAATCCCGGCATCCTTGAGCGCGCGGTCAATCACTTGCCAGACCTGGTCAATGGGCACGGCACCGTTGATCATTTCGCCGTTGACGTAGAGTGCGGGAGCGCCTTCCAAGCCGAGCGCATCGGCTTCGGACATGGACTTGCGCACCGCTGTTTCGTCCTGCTTTTTGATGCAGGCGCTCAAAGAGGTTTCGTCGAGTTTGTCCAGTGTGCCCATTTGGCCGGTGATACGGTCGAGGGCCTTGAAGCTGGCTTGCAGGCTGTGGTCCTCGCTGGACATTTCCTCGGGATGTTCGTGAACATAATCAACAAATTTCCAATAGGCGTCAGAGTTTTGCGCGGCCAGGCAGTTGGCATCCACGGCGGCATGGACGGCCCAGGGGTGAATGGTTTCGAGCGGGAAGTCCTTGTAGATGAAGCGGACCTTGTCCTTGTAATGGTCCATCGTCTCGGGGAAGAGCTGTTTGTGCATGCGTGCGCAGTAAGGGCACTCGAGGTCGTCGAAGGTGATGACGGTGACGGGCGCCTTGGGATTGCCGCGAATGGGGCGGTTGTCGACGTTGATGTGAAATACGGGTGAATTCTCGAGGTCAAAGGTGTCGAGTCGCGCGAGTTTTTTGTAGTCGTCAGAGATGAGGAATTCAATTTGCGTGGAATGGCCGTTGCGTGTGAGCAGGACCGGTTGAACCTGATAGCCGGGGATGTTGCCGGCGTGACGCGGTTGCAACTGCATGTTGACATCGGTGGGGATGTGGAATTGGGAGCGGATGACGACTTCAATGCTGCGGTTGAGGGTGGCGTCATTATGTGTCGCCGGCTGGCCCTTACAGCCGACGGTGGCGGCAAGCATCAGGAATGCCACCAATAAATATGGCTTTTTCAAGAGAACGCTCCTTCACGGCGGGCAACAGACCCGCAAGCATCCATTCTAAATGAATGCTGGACTTGTCCGCCGGGGATTAATAAAGCGGCGGGTCCTTGGGGTCGCGGAAGATGGAGTTGGAGCGGCGCACGTCACCGGCATTGCCAAAGCCCGCCAGGGTGAAACCATAAAGGTATTGGATTTCGTTGCGCAAGTCACCGAGCTGGAACCTTCTGTACCCGGCGGTGATGCCGCAGCAGCCGTGGTTGTAAACCACCTGAACGCCGCCGTACTGCAGCGAGCCGTGGGTGAGGTCGTATCCGCCGCTGGCGGCGAAGCTGAGGCCAGGGTTGCTGGGCTTGCCGAACTGAAAGTAAGGCTGCAACTGCTGATTTTGAAGATTGGGGAGCAGGGTGCCGGATTGACTGAGTTCATCGGGAGCATTGAGAAAGGAGTGCGCAAAGCCGATGGTGGCGCGGCCACGACTGTATCCGCTGTACACGTTGCTTGCCAAAATGTGCCCTGCGCGCGGGTCATAGTCAAAGTCCCACTCGACACGCAGGTTGGGGACGGCTTCAAAACGCATGCGTGAAAGGATGGGAGCGGCGTTGCGCGGGTCGGTGAGAAAATTAATGGCATTGAAATCCAGGGTGGTGTCAAAAAGATTTCTGCGGCCGGTGACCAAGGCGCCGCCGAAGTTGTTGTCGAAAAAATACTTTTGACCAATCTGCCAGCTTGCCCACTCGCGAGGGTGTTCGCAGGGAGTGGCAGTGTCGCAGTGCGCGTTGTAGTTGGGGCGAAGATAGAAGCGCTGGGTGATGCTGAAGCCGGCCTCGTTGGTGTTGGTGGCTATGTCGCGCGCATCAACCAGCAGCACGTCCTGGGCCTGTGTGCCGATGCCGGTGGCGTAGTGGTAATAAATGTCGGGTTCGATGACATGGCGCAGTGTGGCGTGGCGGAGCTGAAAATCCCGTTCAACGACAGGCGGGCGCATGTCGAAGGAGAACTCAATATCTTTTCGCAGCAGGGAATCGCGGCTGGTGATGGGCACGGCCAGCAGTTGAGAGGGACGTTGGGAGTTGGTATAGCCGGTCAGCCGCAGGGCAAACTGTGACACAAAATTCCAGTCTCCGGCATGCAGGGGCAAGGAGATGGTGGGACGAATGTCAATGCGCTCCGAGTTGTGGGCGTGCATTCCGGGCTCGGCGCGGTCGAGATGGTCGAGTGCGAGATCGGCCTCGGCGCGGAAGGCAGAATTGAGGAGCGGGCGGTTGAGCATTTCGAATTCGATGCCGGGCAGGCGCATGACGCGGAGCTCATCACCCGGTGTGGATGTGGCAAATGTTTGAAAACGTCCGAGGTCGCCAGTGAGTAAAAAGCCGTTGTGATTGGTGGTGAGTTCCACGGCACTGCGGACCTGTGAATCAGTGGCCAGTGCATAGTTGTTGTCGAAAACAAGGCGGTAGATGTAGTTGGAAAGAAATTCCATTGAACCGGCGAGGCGTGTGTTCTGGGTGAAGTCATGGCGCAGGTCGGAGAGGATGTCCACGCCGCCCTGGTTGCCTGTGGGCGAGGTTGAGGGGCCGACGCGGCGGTCGAGCAGCGCATACCAGCGGAGGTTGAATTGGTCGAGGTCTTTGCCGTGATAGCGGAAGCTGCCATTGGGCGCGAATCCGCGGTTGCTGTAGAACTCGGAGCCGATGGTGAGGTCGGCGCTGCGGCCAAGCACGATGTATACCTGCTCGCCAAGTGTGACGCCGCGCGTTGTGGAGAGTCCAAAGACGGGGATGAGCAAACCGGATTGGCGTGTTTGGTCGTTGACTGGATGGCTGAGGTAGGGCAGGTAGAAGACGGGGAATTGCCTGAGCCTGAAGAGCGTGTTTCTTGCCGTGGCCTTTTGGTTTTTCAGTTGTATGGAGTGGGAGAAGAGCGACCAATCGGGTCGGGGAAGGTTGCAATTTGTCATTTCGCCATCAATGAGCTGGTAATCGTCATCGCCAAGCTGGAGCAGTTCCCGCCCGGAGAAGAGGAACGGGTTGGGTGTGGTGAATATGACGGAATGGCCGCTGCCATGGACGCCGATTGTTCCTGAAACTTTGTAAAAGCGGGCGGTGTGCGCGTCGGGGTTGATTTCGCCGCGGTCGGCGGCAAGGTTGATCGCCTGGCTGTCACCGCGCAATTGGAGGTTTCCCTCAGCCTCGATTACGCCAGTGTCGTGATGATAGAGAATTTTATCGGCGCGCAGTTCGTAATCCTTGAAATAGACGACGACATTCCCGCTGAGCGACCATGTTTCACCAATGCGCTTTTGGGAATCTGCCTCCCAGTGGATGGGTTTGCCGGAGGTTGGCTGTGGCTCTGGCCGCGCGGTGGGCAGTTGTTGCTGGCTGGGGTCGTCAGGCAGGTTGGCGGTGGGGGGGACCGCATTGGTTAACGTCTGCGCACCCAGAAATGGATGACAGAGCGCAAGCAGCGTGATAAACCAAAGAGAGCGGGTCAGCATGGCCGATCAAGGCTCAGGATAACAAAGCCGGGTCTTGAAAGAGTCAGGTTTTTCCCGCACTCTGGCAGCTGTGAACAATCCGGATGCATGACGCTGCGAGGTGGTACTGCTCGCATGACAGAAGCCATCCAGCATTCACCGCCTTCCCCCGTCTTCGCCTCCTTCACTCGCAGTTTGTTTGAAATCGAGGTATGCAGTTGAGTCAGACAGCACAGAAGTTGCTTACACGAGGTCACACATTACAGGAAGAGCTGACCGACATGGCACTCCCCATGCCAGCGCCGCGGCTCCGTCTGGTTGAAAAGCCCGCGAAATGCGCGGCCCAGCCGTGCATAAGGATAAACAAGCGTGCCGCCGAGGCGGCAGCGCGAGTGGCTGCGCATTTTGCGCAATTGCCCGCGTACAAGACCCTGGGCGCATTCGAGACCGACGAGAACCGTGCGCCCGTCAACGGCCCGGGGAGCCTGCATAGCCTGACAACCGCAGTACAGACCCTGGCCAACAAGGAGGGGCGGCGCACCATGAGCACAAGCTTGATGCCGGCAACGGAAGCGTGCATTGCGCAGGAGCCGTTGAATGGGGAGTTGAAGCAGCCCATCCAACCGAGTCGGATGGAAGTGCGGCTGAGCATTTTTGAGATTGATCCGTATGAGCAGCAACCGCAGATGATGGCTGTGGAAGCAGCGGTCGAATTGCCCGCATTAACCGCGGCAGAGCCTGTTGAGGCGGCGGCCTTGGAGGCCGCGGTGGAGCAGACGGGCTTGACGATGGAAATGGAATCAGCGCCGCGGGTCGCTGCAGTTGAGCATTGCGCACACAGGCGCGCCACTCCAACGGCACCGGTGAACCGCCGTTTGATGGCCAGCTTTTTTGATCTTTCGTTGCTTGCGTTTGTGGTTGCCGCTGCGCTGGTGGTGATGGCGCATTCTTTCCCCCTGCAACTGCAAGGCGGAAGCGCGACCGCATTGGCGGTGAAAGTGGCAATGGCGGGCTTGCTGGTTTATAGGGCCCTGTTTGCCGTGCTGCTGCGCGTGACCCCGGGGCA
Organism: Acidobacteriota bacterium; assembly: GCA_021781075.1. Taxonomy (GTDB): domain Bacteria; phylum Acidobacteriota; class Terriglobia; order Terriglobales; family Acidobacteriaceae; genus CAIMNN01. Next base: position 4,579 of record JAJXXN010000226.1, read on the forward strand.
AATCTTTGCGGGGGTGCGGGTAATGAGCCGCGATGGCAAGCGAGCGGGCAGGCTGCGCCTTGCGCTGCGGCAGTTGATTATGGCGCTGAGTATGATGCCGGTTGGGCTTGGCTTTGTGTGGGCGCTGTTTGATGGCGAATCCCGCGGCTGGCATGACCGGCTCTCAGGCACGTACGCCCAGGCTGATTAGCCGCCTTCACTTGTTCTAAATAAAAAGACGCGGCCACCGGGTTGGGCAGCCGCGTGGAGGAGACCATTGGGTCACGCAGCCATGCGCTTCAGCGTGTGGTATTTTTTGTCAAACAAGCCGTAGTCCGTGTTGTCAGCGGAAACCTGAAATTGCCGGATGATGCGGTCAAGGTCGTTGGCCAGCGAGGAGAGGTTTTTGCAAGCCTCGGCGGTTTCTTCCGCGGCGTGTGCATTTTCCGTGGAGAGTTGCGAGATATGGCCCGCGGACTCTGATATTTCGCCTGAGGCGGAGGTTTGCTCGTTGGCGGCGGTGGCGATGAAGTTGATCATGCTTTCAACCTGTTGCGCGGCCTCAATGATGGCGTCAAGGCTTTGGCGGGCGCGGCTGGTCTCGCCCATGCCGGTTTCGACCGCGCTGCGGCTGTCTTGCATCAGGTCGAGTGTTGCCTGGGTTTCATCCTGGATGTTTTGAATGGTGGCCGCAATCTCCTCGGTGGCGCCCTTGGTGCGTTCCGCCAGTCGGCGCACCTCGCCGGCGACGACGGCGAATCCGCGGCCATGTTCGCCGGCCCGGGCGGCTTCGATGGCGGCATTGAGCGCGAGCAGGTTGGTCTGCTCGCTGATCTCCTGAATCACGCTGACCACCTTCCCGATTTCGTCGGAGCGGCGGGCGAGCGAGTCCATTTTTTCGGCGACGGAACTGGTGGCGGTGGCGATGCGCTCCATGGTGGCGGAAGCGGCTTGCATTACTTCCCCGCCCTGTGAGGCGGATTTGGCCGACTCGCGGCTCATGCCGGCGGCGGCGTGGGCGTTGTTGCTGATTTCGCCAATGGTGGCGGTCATCTGCTGCGCGGCGGCGGCAATCTGGTTGGTTTTGTCCGACTGCATGTGGGTGTTGCCGGTGGTCTGCGTGGAGCGCACACTCAACTGCTCGGCAGCTGCGCTCAGCGTCTCCGCGCCCCTGCCGATAGACTGCAGCACCTCGCGCATTGACCGCACGGAGGTGTTGAAGGCGGTTGCCAATCGGCCGATTTCATCCTGGCTGTGGGCCTCAACCGAGATGGTGAGGTCCTTGTTGGCCATGTGCTCGAGCGCGTCGGTCACCTCTTGCAGTGGCGGGGCAATGGCGCGGGTGAGCGACAGCCCGACAAAGGCGCTCAAGAGGGCAATCAGCAAGGTGAGGCCGAGGTCCACCCAGGTGGTCCGGTTGCTGGATTGAGTCACCTGGCCGGCCAGCGCCATGCCGTTTTTCGCGGTGAAGTCAACACTTGCACGGATATCCGCGGTGGTCTTGAGCGCGGCGTTGATCACGTTGTCCGAGAGGCCCGCGTCCAGTGCTTCCGCCACTTTGCCGGATTGAATCAGGTTCAGAATGTGGTCGCTCAACTGGCGGTAGTTGTCGAAGGATTTCTTGAATTGGTCGCCGAGTTGTTTTTCCTCCGGCGTGTTTACGAATGCATCATACTGTCTGACTTCATCGAGATACGTGTTGACGGCCTTGTCGCGATCCGTGGTGTGTTGCGTGGTGCACTCCGGGGTTGTGCACAACAGCAGGTCGAGGTCCTGCCGCCGCATGGTGTTGGCCGCATCCGAAATGCGCGAGAGGTGGACCAGCGCGGGCAGGGCGTTTTGGCTCAAGCTCTCGCTTTGCCCCGCGATGTTGTGAAAGGTCGTCAGCGAATAGGCGCCCAACAGCAAAAGAAGGCCGCAGATCAAGGTCGCGCTGTATATGAATTTTTTGGCAATGGGCAGGTCGTTCAAATATCTCATGGAAGCTCCCCTTCACACGCGATGCACACGCTGGCTCTATCGGCAGGCGGCGGCGGAAACTTGAATTTCTTGGTCGCGTAAATGCTTCCGGACCGCGTTGGGTGAAGGCATGATTTCTTTGGAATTTATAATTCTTTTGCCATCTGAATCACATGGCACTCCACGCCCGGCTTCAGCTTGCGATGAAAGCAAAAGGCACTGATTCCGGTGCGCACATACCCGAGGCGCTCATAGAGCGGTGGTAGTTCTGGAAGCATGCTCAACACCGAAAGCTCCGCGCGCACGCACCCAATATTGCGCAGTCCGTCCTCGGCTACGGCCATCATCCGCCGTGCCAGTCCCTTGCCCCGGCAGGAGGGGTCAACCGCCAGCAGCCCGATATAGCCGGTGCCGCCCTTCGCTGACGCGCCACGCGGCACGCAATCTATTTTTGCCTCGCCGGCAAGCACTTGAGCGTGGACGGACGCCACCAACTGGCCTGAGGGCCCTGCCTCGGCAACGTAGATTGTGCCGCTTGCGAAATGTCCCTTCATGCGCTCTAGGTCAATCCGGCGGCCCTCAAGAAAGGCTTCTTCCATCCGGTAGGCCTCGTTCACCAGCTCAACCAGCGGATCCAGATCCGCCTCAGTTGCCGTGCGCACCCGGGTTGGAGTGATGTTGCCCATTTGCTTCAGGCTAGCATCTGCCGGCACCCCGCACCTTGGCAGGCAATTGACTGCCAACCCCGTCCGCCGTACCCTCAAGGGATGGAAATAAAAGTTCTGGAGCTTGAGAAGGAAGCGCTCGATTTTGACCTCAGCCTTGGGCCGGGAGTGGTCGACCTGGGTGAAGAGGCATCGCAGAGAGGCAATTTGGCCACAAAAGGCCGCGCCGAGGTCATCCACGAGCACCGCGGGCCGAAGGAAATTGTTGCCGACATTCGCCTGAAAGGGCGCTTTGAGGGCGAATTTGAAGCGCCGTGCGCCCGGTGCCTCGAACCGGTCCAGCACACACTTGCCGGCGAATTCGACCTGTTATTCAGGCCGTCAGGGGTGGATGCCGTGGCAAGCGAGCGCGCCATCCATGCACCGGACATGGAAATCGGTTATTATGAGAATGGTAGTCTGTTGCTTGAGGATGTTTTGCGCGAGCAGGTTTTATTGAACCTGCCGGCAAGGTCGCTCTGCAAGCCCGACTGCAAAGGACTTTGCCCGCGCTGCGGCCAGAATCGTAACCAGAGCGCCTGTACCTGTGAAGAGGGTGAAACCGACCCTCGCTGGGAGGCGATGGCCGCGCTCCGTAGCCGGATTAAATCCTGAGATTTCAATCCCTTATAGTGATTAAGGGAGTAATTTGCCGCCGATCGATTGTGGATTACCGGTTTGAGACAGAATTGGGCCACAAAAATGAGGTCAGTGTTTCATTGACCATCAGCCGATTGCGGCGAATGCCCGAAAGGAATACTGCAATGCCTAACCCCAAACGCCGCCACTCGAAGCGCCGCACGGCCACCCGCCGCGCACACGACTTTCTGACCCCAGCCGGGCTCTCCGAGTGCCCGAACTGCCACGAGAAGACCCTTCCGCATCGCGCCTGCGCCAAATGCGGCGTCTACAAGAAGCGCCAGGTCCTCGATGTCAAGGAAGCCGTCAGCTAGCACTCATACGAGGGGCAGATGCTCATCGACATAGTCCTGGATGCCTTTGGCGCCGACAAAGCCCCCGAGCCTGAGATCAAGGGGGCCATTCGCGCGTGCCGCCATTTGCCGGTGCGGGTCCACTTGGTGGGGCCTGAGCCCGAGCTGCGCCCTCTTCTGGAACAACACCTGGGCAATCAACACGAGCTGCCGATTGTCATTCACCATGCCAGTGAGCGCATTGGCATGGACGAGAAGGCGGCGCAGGCAGTCAGGGCCAAAAAAGACAGCACGATGCGGGTGGGCCTGAAGCTGGTGCGCGAGGGCAAGGCCGCCGGGTTTGTGACCGCCGGCAATACTGGCGCGGCGATGGCCACCGCGAAAATGGTGCTGGGCGCGCTCGATGGCGTTGACCGCCCCGCCTTGAGCACCATTATGCCCACTGTAAGCCGGACGCCCTCGGTGCTGCTTGATGTGGGCGCCAATGTGGATTGCGACGCGCGCAACCTGGTCCAGTTTGCCAAGATGGGCGAGATTTACGCGCGGAGCGTGCTCAAAATCGATAACCCGCGCGTGGGGCTCCTCAATATAGGCGAGGAAGAAGGCAAGGGTAACGAGCTGACCAAAGAGGCTTACCCGCTGCTCAAGGCACTGCCGCTCAATTTCATTGGCAACGTGGAAGGCCGCGATATTTTCAACGGCCATGTGGACGTGATTGTCTGCGACGGCTTCATTGGCAACGTGGCGCTGAAGACAACGGAGGGCGCAAGCCGCCTGATGCGCGACCTGTTGCGTGAATCGCTTACCAGCACGCTCAAGAGCAAGGTGGGCGCGCTGCTTTCCCGCCAGGCTTTCAATGCCTTCCGCAAGCGGCTCGACTACACCGAATATGGTGGCGCGCCGCTGCTGGGGTTGCGAGGCGTGTGCATCATCGGCCACGGGTCTTCAAACGACAATGCAATCTACAACGGCATCCGTGTGGCCGCCGAGGCCGTGAAAACGCAGACCACGGAAGCCATCGCGCGCGAATTTGCAGGCCAGATCCCCGCCAGGCCGACGCATGATGCGGGTGAAGCAGCCGGTGGTTCAATTCCATACCATGACCAAAGCGCCCACTGACGCCCCCCTCCGCCCCCTCGCTTGCCCTGTATGCCACGGCCTGCTGGAAGCGGCCGTTGGCGACAGGATCCGTTGCGCGCATTGCGGGCGCGAATATCCGGTTGTGGACGGGATTCCGGTGCTGATTCACGGGCGGGAGTTGGTCCCGAACCAACCCCCATTGAGCTCCACGCGACAGGAATAGATATCCCCCTTCAGTTCACTTGTTCCACCTGCCTGCGTTGAAAGGGCATGCGCAGGCGCTCGTGTTTGTTTTCGCGCTCGTGGGTCCGGATGCGGCCGCGCAAAACGTCTTCGGCATTGAGCAGGCCGAGGAGCTTGTTTGTGCCAGGCTCCACGACCGGCAATACGAAGAGGTGTAGAGCGGCCATAAGCTCGGCGACTTGACGCAGTGTCTGCCGCGGGTGCGCGACAACCGGGGTGGAGATGGAGGGGGATGTGGTGTTGCGCAAGGGGTTTGCGGCCCATGCTGCCAGCTCCCTGCGCGTGATGGCGCCGGTGAGACACCCTTGTTCATCCACAAGCGGATAGAGGCGCTGCCCTCGCTGGTCATTTGGCAAGCGGCTTTTCTCAAACCATTTGCGCGCATCGGCCGCGGTCAAACCGGCGGGAAGCGCGACCACGCGCGTCCTCATGGCCTCGGCCACGCGGATGGTTTCCAGCGGGTCAACACTGTACTCGCGGCTGAGGTGATGGCCGCGGCGGCTGATTCGCTCGGTGAGGATGGAACGCTTTTGAAGAAGCACGGTGAGCCCGTGCGCGGTGACGGAAGCGACGAAGACAGGCAGCAAAAGTCCGTAGTTGTGTGTGAGCTCAAGGCTGAGCACGGCAGAGGTGAGCGGGCAGCCGACAGCGCCGGAGAGGATGGCGGTCATGCCGAGGAGCGGCCATGCCCCGGTGGAGAGCGCCGGGAGAAAGAGGCTGAGAAGCGCCCCGAGCGCGCCGCCGATCATCAGCAGTGGAGCGAGGATTCCGCCGGAGGTGCCTGAGCCGAGCGAGAAGGACCAGATGATGGACTTGATGATGAGAATGCCGGCTATCAATTGCCAGGCGTGATTACCGGTGAGGAGCGAGTCGATCACATCGTATCCCGTGGCGAGCGCGCCGGGGAAGATGAGGCCGCCGATGCCGACGACAATGCCGCCGATGGCCGGCCACCACATCCAGTGGATGGGAAGGTGGTGCTCGAACAAATCCTCGCTGGCGTAGACGGCGCGGCTGAGCAGGAGCGCGAGCAGCCCGGCGAGCAAGCCGACGACGATGGCCCCGGCAAGGTCGAGTGGATGGATGGAGCGGGAGATGGCGGGCATGGGGAAAAGCGGATCGTTGGCGAAGAAATATTGGCGCAGGATGCCGGCGGTGGAGGCCGCGACGGCAACGGGGATGAAGGAGCGGGGGCGCCACTCGAAGAGGAAGAGCTCGACGGCGAGGAGCGTGGCGGCCAATGGTGTGGAAAAAACCCCGGTCATTCCGGCGGCGGCGCCGGCCACCAGCAGGATGGTTCGCTCGGCATCGGTGAGCTTGAAAAACTGCCCAAAGAGCGAGCCGACCGAGCCGGCGGTCATGATGATGGGGCCCTCCGCGCCGAAGGGGCCGCCGGTGCCAATGGCCACCGCCGAGCCCAGCGGCTTGAAAAGCGCAACACGGGCGCTGATTTTGGCGCGGTTCACGAGAATGGATTCAAGCGCCTCGGGGATGCCATGGCCGCGGATTTTGTCCGAGCCGAAACGCGCCAGGAGGCCGACAATGAGGCCGCCGATGACCGGAATGAAGAGGGCGAACCAGTGGAGCTGGTTGTGCGCGGGTGAGTTGAATTGCCAACTGAAGCGCTGAAAATAAAAAAAGTTGGCGCAGATGTTGATTAGTTTGAGCAGGATCCATGCGAGCAGCGCGCCCGCCCCGCCAAGGAACAGGCTGAGGGCAGACAGCAGGATCATGCGCGGCGTGGCGGTGAAGTCGCGGAGTTCGGGATTGGGAGTGGCGGTGGTGTGGCTCATCGTACGCCTGCCCGACGCACCTGCTTGGGCGGAGTGCGTTTGGCGCCATGGAGCGCGTGATTGAGGGCGCGTATGAGCTCGGGGCCGGATTTTTCAAGTTCACGCGTGTGAAACTCGGCAAGAAGGGCAAGGACGCGCTCGCCCTGCGGCGTGACGTGCAAGAGAATGCAGCGGTGGTCCGCGGCGTCCGTGGTGCGGCCAAGCAGGCCCTGTTGTATGACGCGGTCGGCAAGTTCAACTGCGCTGTTGTGCTTGAGGAGCATGCGCTTGGCGACATTGGCGATGGTGGGGGGCATGGACGCGGGCATTCCGCCTACGCACTGCAGCAACTGGTATTGCTGGTTGGGCAAGCCGACACGCTCGGCGGCGGCTTGGCTGACATGGAGGAAGCAGCGGAGCTGGTAGCGGAACTCGGCAAGGCGCCGGAGTTGGGCCGCATCCAGCAGTGTGGGTGCGGCGTTGGAGGGTCGTTTGGCCTTGGGGAGAGGCGGCGCGGGCTTGCGGAAAGCGGCGCGGGGTGTGGCGTGCGTCATATTTATATCGTATCACGATATTATCGTATTACGATACAAAAGACCACTCCCCCCGGCCCCGGCGCATGGGCCGCGCAAAAAAAAGACGCGGCAGAATTAAATCCGCCGCGCAGGAGTACCCGGCTCCCCGCATGGAGCCGGAACCGCAAAATTCACGATTTCTTTTTCTTCATCAATTCCACGGCCCGCGCGGCGATGTGTTCGGCGCTGACCTCGAGGCGCTTCACCAGTTCCCAAGGCGCTCCGGACTCGCCAAAGCGATCCTTCACGCCGATTGCGCCGGTTAGTACGCCGCGTCCGATATGCGCCGCGTTCCCGGTGATGCAGCCGGAGACCTTCCATGCCAGCGCGCCGATCTGGTGCTCTTCGGCGGTGACGATGACGCCGGTTTCACGGGCCGCGCGCAGGACCGCCTCGTTGTCCATGGGCTTGAGGGTATGCATGTTCAACACGCGTGTCTCAAAGCCGAACTCGCGCTTGAGGATGAGGGCGGCGCGCATGGCCTCGGGCACCATCGGCCCGATGGCGATGATGGCGAGGTCCTCGTTTTCGTTGGGGGCGTCGGCGGCGAGGCGCGTCTCGAAGGCGGAGGCGAAGTCAACGCCGTCTTTGCGCAGCCGCATGAGGTTGGCCTTGCCGAAGACAAAAGGTGTTTTTTCGTCGGTGACGACCGGCGTGGCCTCGCGGGCGAAGCGGATGTACTTTGGCCCCACCTGTTCGAGGAGGAGGTGCTTCATGGCCTTGACGGCCTCAACCGTATCCGCGGGAACGACAACGGACATGCCGGGCAGGCTCTGCATGACGGCGAGGTCCTCGAGCGCCTGGTGGGTTGCGCCGTCGGGGCCGACAGAGACGCCGCCGTGCGCGCCGACGATGAGTACATTCTGTCTTGAGTAGCAGACGGAGACGCGCACCTGGTCGAGATTGCGCGCGGCCATGAAGGTGGCGTAGGAGCCGACGACGGGAATTTTGCCCTCGCGTGCGAGGCCGGCGGCGGCGGCGGTGGCCGATTGCTCGGCGATGCCCATGCTGAACCAGCGATCCTTGCGTTCAGGATTGTTGGCATAAAAGTCGCTGATGGTGATGGAGCCCGAGATGTCGAGCCCGAGGCAGACGATGCGCGGGTCGGAGCCGTACGCGGCCAGCGCCTGGCCGAGGCCCTTGCGGTTCGGGTCCATCTTGACCTTTGTCTCATCGCCCGTGTTCCACCAGTAATTGTGCTTGAAGCGCGGCATGGTGGCTTCCAGTTCGGCATCGTTTTTGGCCTGGAACTCCGCGGCGCCGTTGAGCAGTGAATCAACGGGCAGATGGCCGAGGCCAAGCTCGGCGAGGGCGGCGTCCAGCTCCTTGCGGTTGGGCGGTTTGCCGTGCCAGCCCACCTGGTTTTCCATGAAGCTCACGCCTTTGCCCTTGATGGTGGTGGCGATGATGGCCGTTGGCTGGCCGGTGTGGAGGCGCGCCTTTTCAAGCGCGGGCACAATCTCTTCCATTTTGTGGCCGTCGATCTCTATGACGTTCCAGCCGAAGGCGCGGTATTTTTCGGCAAGCGGCGCCACGCCCATCACATCGCGCACCCAGCCGTCGATTTGCAGCAGGTTCTGGTCCACGATGGCGATGATGTTGTCGAGCTTGTGGTGGGCAGCCTCCATGATCGCCTCCCACACCGAGCCCTCCTGCTGTTCGCCGTCGCTCATGATGCAGAAGATTTTGTTGTCGCGCTTGTCGAGCCGCGCCGCCAGCGCCATGCCCACCGAGATGCTGAGGCCCTGGCCGAGCGAGCCGGTGGAGATTTCAACGCCCTGCATCTTGAACCAGTCGGGATGCCCCTGGCAGGGCGAGCCGAGTTTGCGCAGGGTCATCAGCGTTTCCATTGGGCAAAAGCCCGCATAGGCGAGCGAGGTATAGAGGGCGGGTGCCTTGTGCCCGGCTGACCAGATGATGCGGTCGCGTTGCTCCCAGGCGGGGTTTTCGGGGTCGTGCCTGGCGGCATGCAGGTAGAGCGCGGCGGCCAGGTCCATGACGCCGAGCGTTCCCCCCGAGTGGCCGGAGCCCGCGGCGTTGAGGGCGATGAGGTTGTAGCCGCGCATTTCGTTTGCGGCTGCCTTGAGTTGATCGATTGAATAGGCGCGCCGAACCTTGCCCGTCGCGGAATTAACCAGCGCCATTGTCTTGCTCCTTTTAAAAATCCCCGGTTGATGATTACTTCAAATGCACACGTGTCCAGTTGTCGATGCGCTCAAGTGCGGCGGCGAGGTTTTCCATGGAGTTGGCGACCGAGAAGCGAAGGTAGCCCTCGCCGAAGCTGCCGAAGGCCGTGCCGCTGAGCGCGGCGACGCCGGCCTCGTCGAGCAGGGCATCGGCCAGCGGCTTGGACTTCATGCCGGTGTTGACGATGTTCGGGAAAACGTAAAACGCGCCCTTGGGCATGCGGCAACTGAAGCCCTTGATCTTGTTGAGTCCGTCGGAGAAAAAGCGGCTGCGGCGCTCGAACTCGGCACGCATGTGGTCAACGGCGGATTGGTCGCCGGTGAGGGCCTCAATGCCGGCGATCTGGGTGAAGCTCGCGGTGCAGGAGTTGGAGTTGGTCATCAGGCGGGTGATGTGGGCGGCGAGGTCGGGGCGCATGACACCGTAGCCCATGCGCCATCCGGTCATGGCGTAGGTCTTGCTGAAGCCGTCGAGGAGGATGGTGCGGTCGCGCATGGCGGGGATTTTGAGCAGCGAGGACGGCTCGCCCTCGAATTGCAGGCGCGAGTAAATTTCATCGGTCATGACGAAGATGTTGCGGTCGCCGATGATTTCGGCCACGCGCTCTACCTCGCGTTGTGAGAGGATGCCGCCGGTGGGGTTCTGCGGCGAGTTGAGGATGATGAGCTTGGTTTTGGCGGTGATGAGCCGGGTGAGGTCCTCGACATTCATGGCAAAGTCGCGCTCTTCACTCAGGCGGATGGGGATGGCATGGCCGCCCACGTAGTTGATCATCGACTCGTAGATGGGGAAACCGGGATTGGGGTAGATGACCTCGTCGCCCTCGTCAATAAGGGCGAGGATGGCGAAAAACATGATGGGCTTGCCGCCGGGGACGACGACGACCTCATCGGGGGCGACGTCGATGGTGCGGGTGCGGCTGACGTACCCGGCGATGGCCTGGCGCAGCTCGGGCAGGCCCGCGGAGGGGCCGTAGTGCGTGTAGCCGGAGCGGAGCGCGTTGACGCCGGCGTTGACGATGTTGGCGGGCGTGTCGAAGTCGGGCTCGCCGATTTCGAGGTGGATGATGCTCTTGCCCTGTTTTTCAAGCGCGCGGGCGCGTTGCAGCACCTCGAAGGCCGTCTCGGTGCCGAGGCGGCCCATGCGTTGGGCGAGTGGAAGCTGGTGGCGAATGGCCTCTTGCAGCATGGCGCGTACTCCTTTTCCTTGGGGTGCCGTCACGGGTGAAAAATTAGGCGGAGATTTTTTGACAGGCACCAAACCGCAGGGAATTATACACACCCGAAGGAGCGCGGAAAAGTGACGCGGAGCGGGGAAGTCTCTGATTAACGAAGTTAAGAAAAATTGTCGTATGGGTTAATGATTGGAATATTTAATAGGATTAAACATGGCAAATGTGAGGCGCGTAAGCGGGGAAGGTTTATTGGTTTGGAGGGTTGAAAGTGATGGATTTAGGATCGTTGGTCACTGCCGCGGAGTCCAAAGCGAGACTGGGGGCGCCACGGATGTTTGGCAGGGATGGGGCAGGAGATAGGTCTCAGGAACGGAAGTGCACGACTGTGCGTGAGAGAGCGGCTTTTTCATTCGCGCAAGGCGTTTTTGATTTTCTCCCGGTCGAGCGGATCGAAGATGGGGTCGTCCGGCAATCGATGTTGCTTGAAAAACTGCCATGCATCCTATGGTGGCCGGCGAATTGAAGATGCGCGCCCATCATGGGGGAAAGTTTAACAATCCATGCCGGAGGGGGGCGGCAATTTTGCGGATTGCGGGATGCAAACGCCGACGCCCCTCGGACGGTCGAGGGGCGTGTGAGCAACCCCAGCCTCAGAAGTGAGACTGGGGGCACCCGGGCTGTTTGCTATTGAATCAGGCCTTGA
>JAJXXN010000053.1 GCA_021781075.1 Acidobacteriota bacterium
CGGCGTCGAATGTACGTCGCCCATCACCAGCGCGACCAACCCCTCCACCTTGCGCGCGCCCGGCACCTCGACCACGCCCTCAAAACCGTTGATGCGAAAATGACCCCACCGCGTGGGAAAATCCGCCTCTGCCACTTTTTTCACGCTGCTCAATCCCATGTACCCATTTTATCGCCTCATCTTCTCCCGCGGCCTCATTGCGCTGCGCGGTATAGTGGATGCAAGGACGGCACGCTTTCTTCATGTCCGACAAGCTCATCCTCATCACGCTCCTCGTCAAGCTGGGCGTTGCCGCCGCTGTCGCCAGCGCGCTCACACGGTCGCGCGTCTTTGCCCGTGTCCTTTTCTCCGAGCACCGCACCCGCCGCGATTCATTCACCCTGCTTGCCTTCATCCTCCTCCCGCTCACCCTCGGCGTCCTTGTCCGTACCTCCGTCCCCAACTTCCTCGCCGCCGACATCTCGTTGGAGGCGACCATCCTCATTGGCCTCTTTCTCGGCCCCGCGTATGCCGTCCTGGGTGGCATCGTCTTCTCCGTCCCCGCGCTCCTCCATCACGAGTTCCTCGCACTTCCCTTCAACGCCGCACTCGGCCTGGCCGCCGGCTTCATCGGGCTCACCATCGCGCAGGACGAGGTCTGGTCCTTCACCCCGTTCATCGACCTCAGCCTGTACCGTTGGATCCACCGCAACCTCAGCAAGCCGCGCTTCGACCGGCAAATCCTTTTTCTCTTCCTTATCGTGCTGATGGAGGCCTTGCGCGACTGGGTTGCCTACCTCCACCCGCGCCGCCTCTTCGCGCTTGAGCCCGCACAGTGGTGGATCCGCGCACTCGTCCTCGTCTCCGCGCCCATGGTGGTCGGCGTCATGATCAAGGTCTGGAACACCCTCCGCCTCGAGCTCAAACTTGAGGAGCAGCAACGGCTCTTCCTCGAGGCGCGCCTGGACGCGCTCCGCAGGCAAATCAACCCCCACTTCCTCTTCAACACCCTCAACTCCATCTCCTCGCTCGTCCGTTCCCAACCCGAGCTCGCCCGCGAAATGACCGTCAAGCTCGCCAGCATCCTCCGCGCGCTGCTCCGCGACCACGACACCTGTGTCACACTGCGCGACGAGCTCGCCTTCACCGACGACTACCTCGCCATCGAGGTCGTCCGCTTCGGCGCTGACAAATTGAAAATCGTCAAGGAGATCGACCCCGCAACCCTCGACGCGCAGGTCCCCGGCATCCTGCTCCAGCCACTCATCGAAAACTGCATCAAGCACGGGCTGGAGCCGCGCATCCACGGCGGGCAAATCACGCTGCGCAGCCGCTTCAAAAACAACAGCGTTCTCATTGAGATTGAGGATGACGGCGTTGGCATCGGTGGCCGGCCCATGCTCGACCCGCGAAATTGCGGCTCCGGCATCGGCATGAAAAACGTCCGCGAGCGCCTCGATGTGCTCTACGGGCAAAATGCCCAATGCAACGTCATCAGCAGCCCCGGCCGTGGCACGCTCGTCTCCATCGAGATTCCCCTCGGCGTTTAGTTGCGGCCCAGCACCTGCTCATAAAATTCCACATATTTCTTTACCTGGTCGTTCGCGCAAAAGCTCCGCTGTGCCGTCCGGCGCGCAGCCTGCCGCATGGCTTCAAACCTTGCCGCATCGCCCAGCAACTCCACCGCGCACGCCGCCATCGCATCCACGTCGCCCACCTCGCACAACACCCCGTTCACGCCATGCTCAATCAACTCCGGCACGCCGCCCACGTTTGTCGCCACCGCGGGCACCTGGCAGGCCATCGCCTCCAGCGCCGCCAGCCCAAACGACTCCAGCTCGCTCGGCATCAGCAACAAATCCGCCAGCGGCAGCAGCTTGTTCACACTGTCCTGCTTGCCGATAAAATGCACCCGCGTGTGCAGCCCCAGGTCATGCGCCAGCCATTCCGCCGCCGAGCGCTCCGGACCGTCGCCCACCAGCACCAACTGCGCGGGCAACTCGCGCGCCACACGCGCAAAAATCTTCACCACGTCGGTCACGCGTTTCACCGGGCGAAAGTTCGACAGATGCATCAGCAGCTTCTCGTCCGGCCTGGCAAACCGCAACCGCGCCTCCGCGCGCGCCGCCTCATCCGCTATCGGCTGATAGACGTCGCAATTCACAAAATTCGGGATCACCTCAATCGGCCGCGTCACTCCAAAATTCTCAATCGTGCGTTCCTTCAAATAATGGCTGATACTCGTGACCCCGTCGCTTTCCTGGATTCCAAAGCGCGTAATCGGCAGGTAGCCGCGGTCAAGGCCGACCAGCGTGATGTCCGTCCCGTGCAACGTGGTCACAAAGGGCAGTCTCCGCCCACGCGCCTCCAGCATCTGCCGCGCCAGCAACGCGCTCACCGAGTGTGGAATCGCGTAATGCACATGCAGCAGGTCAAGCTCGCAATACTCCGCCACCTCCGCCATCCGCGAGGCCAAGGCAAGGTCATAGGGCGGGAACTCAAACAGCGGGTAGCTGGAGACGGGAACCTCGTGGTAAAAAATTCCCTCTTTGCGCCCGGTCAGGCGAAACGGTTGCGAATACGAGATGAAATGCACCTCGTGCCCCAAGGCCGCCAGCTCTATGCCCAGTTCCGTCGCCACCACGCCCGAGCCACCATACGTGGGATAACATGTGATTCCGATTCTCATATGCCCCTTGAGATTACGCCTTTGACCTTGAATACATTTTGCGCAAGCATGAATTCTTTCTTCAATTTTTATTGGATGCCGCCAAAGCCAACAAGTTGCAGGCCCGGGCTCTTGCGCAACGCCCCCAGCGCCTCACGCTCCACGTCACGCGATGCCAGCAGCCGCGTCCGCGCCCCGGCCAGCTCCGCGTCGTTATAGCCGGGATGTGTCACCAGCTCAAACACCTCCTCCGCGCCGCCTTCACGCTGCATCGCCTCAACCAACGCCCGCACGCTCCGCGCATCCAGCGTGCCCGTCGCCAGGACGCCCAGCGCACCCTTCGTCGTCCGTAACCCTGCCACCGCGACGCTGCGCAAAAACCCGCGCTGCAACCGGCGCAGCAATGCCACCTGCATTTTGCGCTTCCACGGCGCGCCCGGCGTGGCCGCCACACTCCAGGCAGGTTCAAATGGATTACGGACCGCGCCCACGCCACAACTTGTCGCCGCGCGCAACACAGGCTCAAGAACCTCGCCAAACATGTGCGTATGCTTGTGTGTGTCAAAGTGCGTCAACCGTACGCCGCGATCCTTCAACAGCATCATCTGTGCGCGCGCCTCGGCCTCAATCTCCGCAGCGCGAATCCGCCCACTCACAAGCCGCGTCAAAAACGTCCCCAGCGTCGGATAAAACCGCCCGGTGGATTGCTCAACCAGCGTCGGCAGCCCACGCGCCGGCAGCACTGGCTCGCCATCCACCAGCACCACATGGCAGCCCACGCCAAGCCCCGGCTGTGCAAGCGCCATCTCAACCGCCGCGTCAGTTGCCGCCGCGCGCGCCATCAGCGTCGCGCTCGTCAGCACTCCCCCGCCATGCAACTCGCAAATAGCGCGGTTCACGCCCGCGGTCAGGCCAAAATCATCGGCATTCACAATCAATCGCGCCATCTTTACGAGTCTATCAACTGCGTTTCTCCTGCGCGTGCCCGTTTGTTTGCGCAACCGAATCACTGGTATCATGGAACCAGTGTGGGCGGTTAGCTCAGTTGGTTAGAGCGCCTGCCTTACAAGCAGGAAGTCGGGGGTTCGAGCCCCTCACTGCCCACCAAGCACACTTTTCTGTGCCATCCCCCGCCACATCCTCTATCATTCCCCCATGTGCGGCCGTTTCATGCGTTCGTCCCCGGATGAACTGCTCGCCGAGTGGTTCGGCGTCAATATCGAGCCCTCGCCGTGGACGATGGCCAACTACAACATCGCGCCGCAAACCATCCAGCCCATCGTCCGCTTGCA
>JAJXXN010000340.1 GCA_021781075.1 Acidobacteriota bacterium
TCTACAGCCTTTCTGGTAGAGGCTGCGAAAGTGGGACAAGATGAACCTGGGATTTGTTGAAAGCAAGACCTATGACGAAATCGCAATTGGCGATACGGCGACCACCGAGCATGTATTTACAGAAGACGATGCCATGGCCTTTGCCTCCATCTCCGGCTTTCGTGCCGTGTTGAACACCGAGGAGCAGATTGAACGCGCCGGAGGCATTCCCCCAACCGGCCCGAATATGTGGTGCGCCTCCTTGATCTCAGGGCTCTTCAGCATGAACATCCCCGGCCCCGGGTGCACGCTCACCAATGTCTGCCTCGCTTTCCACACGCGCATTCGCGTCGGCGACCGCCTTTTTGTCAAAGTGCTCGTTGCCTCCAAAGAGGAGGCCACCCGCACAATCATTTTCGATTGCGAGGCGCACAATGCGGCCGGAGAACGGATTTTCAGCGGCAACGCGCATCTTTTGGCACCGGAGAAAAAACTGCATTGGACCACACTCCCGCTTCCTGAACTGATCGTCAAGAACCCCTATCGCCATTATCTCGGCATGATTGCACGCGCCAATGCCAAGCCGGCGGTGAAAACCGCCGTGGCCTGGCCGTGTGATGAAGTTTCCCTCGGCGGCGCCTACCAGGCATTCAAGGACCACCTGATCGAGCCGATCCTGGTTGGCGATGAGTCAATCATCCGCAAAGTGGCACAGGGTTTGAAAATTGACCTCGGCTCCATCCCCATCGTGGATGCAAGCGACAGCCGCACATCCGCCATAAAAGCCGTTGAACTGGCGCGCAAGGGCGAGGCGCAGATGCTCATGAAGGGCTCGCTGCACACAGACGAGTTGATGGGCGCCGTGGTTTCGCGCGACGGCGGCATGCGCATCGGCCGCCGCATCAGCCACGTCTTCGCGCTCGACGTGCCCTCCTACCACAAGCCGCTCTTCGTCACCGATGCGGCCGTCAACATTCAGCCTGACCTTGAAACCAAGATCGACATTCTGCAGAACGCCATCGACATGATGATCGCGCTGGAGATTGAAAAGCCCAAGGTGGCGATTCTCTCCGCCGTGGAAAGCGTCAACCCCGCCATTCCCTCCACGCTCGATGCCGCCGCGCTGTGCAAAATGGCCGACCGCGGGCAGATCAACGGCGCCATTGTCGATGGCCCGCTTGCCTTCGACAACGCCATCTCCAGCGATGCGGCGCGAATCAAGAAGATTGATTCGCAGGTATCCGGTGATGTGGACCTGCTCATGGTTCCCAACCTCGACGCCGGAAACATCATCTTCAAGGAGCTGCAATACCTCGCCGGCGCACTCGCGGCCGGTGTCGTCGTCGGCGCCAAGGTCCCCATCATCCTCACCAGCCGCGCCGATGGGGAATTGGCGCGCATGGCCAGTTGCGCCCTCGGCGTGCTCATCGCCAAACCTTGATGCAATAAACCGAAGCCCTTGTGGATCCTCATCGGGTCCGCAGGGACTTCGGCTCACTCCGCGCTGTATTGCATTGCGCCGCCCCCTCACGAGGCCGGATAAAGCACCGTATAGGTTTGATAACCACCGGACAGGTTGCGCGTATTGAAACCATGCTGCGCAAGAACCCGGCAGGCATAGTAGGCGCGCTGGCCTACCCCGCAATTGATCCAAATCTCCTGGTCGCGCGGCAGTTCCTGCATTTTTGCGCGCAACTGGCCCAATGGAATATTGCGCGAGCCCGGGATGGCCCCGGCGCGGTACTCGTTGGGCTCGCGCACATCCAGCAAAAATGCCTCGCCGCTGTTGAGATGCTCCCACGGGGCCAATTCCACATCGCCGCGCAGCACGTTGGCGGCAATCATCCCTGCCATATTCACCGCGTCCTTGGCCGCTCCATACTGCGGCGCATAGCAGAGCTCCGTGTCCTCCAAATCAAAGACCGTCGCCTTCATCTGGATTGCGGTTGCCAGCACGTCAATGCGCCGTGCAACCTCTGACTTGCCGATGGCCTGCGCACCCAGCACCAGCCCGTCGGATTTTTTGAAGATCAGCTTGAGATGAATTGGATGCGCCCCAGGGTAGTAGCCCACGTGCTGATTGGGGTGAAGGTAAACAACCTGGTAGTCGGTGACGCCCGCGCGGCGCAATGATTTTTCCGTCGCCCCGGTCAATGCCACGGTCAGGCCGAAGAAGCCGCAGACGGCGGTTCCCAACGCGCCGTCAAAGTGCGCATTGCGGCCGCAAATCACATCGGCAGCCCTCCGCGCCTGGCGGTTCGCCGGCCCGGCCAGCGGAATCAACTCCCACTGCCCCGTCAGTTTGTTTTTAATCTCCACGGCGTCGCCTATCGCCCAGATCAGCGGGTCGCTGGTGCGCATTGTGCTGTCGACGCGAATTCCGCCGCGCTCGCCAATCTCAAGCCCCGCCTGCTGCGCCAGCTTCGTCTCCGGCCGCACACCGATGGAGAGCACCACCATCTCCGCTTCAAAGCTGGCGCCGGCCTGCGTGCTCACAACCAATGCGCCATTATCCGTTTGCTCAAACCCGGCCACACCATCGCCCAGCACCAGTTGCACACCCTGCGCCACAAGCTGTTGGCGGGCATACTCGGCCATCTCCGCGTCCAGCGGCGGCATCACCTGCTTCGCCAGCTCAATCACGGTCACCTGCATCCCACGGTGGGCAAGGTTCTCCGCCATCTCGAGGCCGATGAAGCCGCCGCCAACGACCACCGCCTTCTTCGGGTTGCGCGTTTCAATCCACTGGCGCATCTCGCGGCTGTCGGGAATGCTGCGCAGGCTGAAGATTCCCGGCAAATCAATCCCCGGCCAACGCGGTCGAATGGGGGCGGCGCCCGGTGAAAGTACCAGCGCGTCGTAGTGCTCCTTGGTCTCACTCCCGGTAACCTGGTCCAGCACGGTTACAGTGCGCGCCTCGCGGTCAATCGATAGAACCTCGTGGCGGACCCGCACATCAATATTGAAACGCTCTTTGAAAAGCAAGGGGGTGGCCAGCAGCAACTTGGCCTCGTCATGAATCAAATTGCCCACGTAGTAAGGCAGCCCGCAATTGGCAAAAGAAACATACGGCCCGCGGTCAAGAAGCACAATCTCCGCCTGTTCATCCAGCCGCCGCAAACGCGCGGCACATGTTGCCCCGCCGGCAACTCCACCCACTATCACCACTCGTTTCATCGCAAGCATCCCCGTGCCTTGATTGAGGCACAACTCAAGTTTAATTTGTTCATCATTCTTAAATTCAAACAATGCCAAACAGTAAGATGGCGCCCAGGCTGGCGGGCGTTCGCGGCACCCTCATCGCCGGCCCGCCAATGCCCGCAGAAACTGACTCTCGTCCATGCGGTACTTGAAGGCCTTGCGCCCGTCGATCAAAACCACCGGGACCTCCTCGTTATACTTCTGCCTCAGCTCTTCATCGCCATCAATGTCAACTTCCCGCCAGGTGAAATCGGCACTCCCCTGTAAACGCGCAAGCGTTTCTTTCACCACATCGCAAAGATGGCAGCCTACCCGTGAATACACCACGACTTCATGCATACGATGATTTTAGCCACAGTGGCGCAGGCCCGGTAAAGTGGTTGCATCCGGCCAGAAGTGGCTGCCGTAAACTGATAGGAATGCGGCAAGACAACAAGCAACCTCATGCGCCCATCTGGCTGATGGGCCTTTCCAATGCCACCTTCGGCCTGGCCGGCGGCTTCATCGTGCTGCCGCTGCCGCAGATGCTTGCCGCCGAGGGCGTGCCTGAAATCAAAATCGCCGCCATCAGCGCCGCCTGCTTCTCCCCCGGCTTCTGGGTTTTTCTCCTCGGGCCGCTGCTCGACATTCGCTTCACCCGGCGCTGGTACGCAACCGCCTTCGCCATCCTCTCCGGCATCGGCATGATGATCGCAGTGCTCCTGCGCTCCCACCTCCTGCTGCTTGAAATCGCCCTCATGCTCTCCTACGCGGCGGCC
>JAJXXN010000002.1 GCA_021781075.1 Acidobacteriota bacterium
ACAAACCCACCACGGCAGGGAACGGCGGACGAATGCGGGGCACCCCGCGCTTGCCTTCAAGCGACTCCATCAACGCGGATTCTTCGCCAACTTCATACGCGCCGGCACCCGACTGCACAATCACTTCAAACTCATTGCCCGAGCCGAAAATGTTTTTACCGAGGAAGCCCTTCTCATACGCCTCGGCAACCGCGCGCTCCATGATCTCGATCGGGTAGCGGTACTCGCCACGCAGGTAGATGAAGCCCATCTTCGCGCCGACGGCAAGGCCCGCAATCATCGCGCCTTCAATCACCGAGTGTGGGTCATGCAGAAAAATCAAATGGTCCTTGCAGGTCCCCGGCTCGCTCTCGTCGCCGTTGACGAGGATATACTTCGGCTTTGCGCTCTCCTTCGGCACAAACGACCACTTCATGCCGGTGGGGAAACCTGCGCCCCCGCGCCCGCGGAGGTTGGACGCCTTCATCTCGTTGATGATCCAGTCGGGCCCCTGCGCAATGCATTTCCGCGCGGATTCATAACCGCCCAACTCAACATACTTGTCGATCTGCGCCGCGCCCATGCCAAAGCGCTTTGACACAATCTTGACTTCGTCCGGATGGGATACAAGCCTGGGCATTAGCGACCTCCTTCAGGGGTCTTGGCGCGATACTCGGCCAGGATGCCGTCAACGTTTTCCGGTTTCAGCTCATCGTGGAAGTTGTAATTGACCTGGATGGCTGGCGCCCAGCAGCAGGCGCCAATGCACTCCACCTCTTCAAGCGAGAAGACGCCGTCCGCGGTCACGCCCTTGTGGCCAATGCCGAGCTTCTCGCTGAATGTGTCGAAGATTTCGTAGCCGCCCCTTAGCATGCAGGCGATGTTGGTGCAGACCTGCACGTTGAACTTGCCGGCCGGCTTGAAACGCAACATCGAGTAGTAGCTGGCCACGCTGCGCACATCGAGTTCTGTGATGCCTATCCGCGCGGCAACCTCGGCAACCACCGCATCGGAGATGTAGCCGACCTCATCCTGCGCATAAAGCAGCATCGGGACCAACGCCGAGCGCCGCAGCGGGTACTTGCCCACCAGCTTGTCAAACCGCGCCGACAAGGCAGGCGAAAAAATGGACATCGTTTCCGGACTTGTCTCGTTTTTTGTCACTGCATCAACTCCCGCGCCCACTCCTCTGCCTTCATATCCATCTCCACCGGCCCTTCGGGGAAGTCCAAACTCCCGTCAGGCCGTATTTCAAAATCTCCCGCGGCGTCGTTCCCGCGCCAAACTGCCTTTGTACCCTCACGCTTGAGCACAAGTTGCTTTTCGCCGTGCCGTACCGTGATGAACTCACTGTCCGCTTCAACCGCCGCCTGTCGCTCTTGCTTCAACCCATGCAATGCCGTATAACTGCGCAGCATCGTGGCGAGTGAAGCCCATAGCTCGGTATACAACTGCCCGGGCCTGATCGCGCTCACGGACCGGGTTTCACCAATCACCTGTCAATCTCTCCCAGCACAATGTCTATCGATCCAATCACCGCAACCACATCGGCCAGCATCCGCCCCGCGCACATCGTGTTCAACGCCTGCAGGGTGGCAAAGGACGGGTAACGCATATGCACGCGGTAGGGCTTTGCCGTTCCATCCGAAACAACGTAATAGCCCGTTTGCCCGTGGCCCGCCTCAATGCACTGGTAGACTTCGCCCGCCGGGACTGCGAACCCTTCGGTGACAATCTTGAAGTGATGGATCAACGCCTCCATCTCGGTCTTCATCTTTTCGCGGTCCGGCAGCACAACCTTCGGCGCATCGGCCTTCACGGCGCCTTCGGGCATTCCATCAAGCGCCTGGCGGATGATCTTGATGCTCTCGTACATTTCGGCTATGCGCACCTCATACCGCGCCCAGCAATCGCAGCGGTCCGAGGTGATGACCTTGAAATCGAATTTCTCGTAGCCGGAGTAGGGAATGTCGCGGCGCACATCGAAGTCCACGCCCGAGGCGCGCAACGGCGGCCCGGTCACACCGAGGGCAATGGCATCCGCGGCTGAGAGGTGGCCCACGTCCATCAGGCGGTTGCGGAAGATGGGGTTGCCGGTGAGCAGGTTCTCGTACTCCTGAATGCGCTCGGGCAGTGCCTTGATGAATGCGTCAACGCGCGGGAAGAAGTCCAGGGGCGGCTCGAGCGAGACGCCGCCGATGCGGATGTAACTGGTCATCATCCGCTGCCCGGCCACGGCCTCGAAAAGTCGCAGGATCTCCTCGCGCTCGCGGAAGGTGTAAAGCAGCATGGTGAGCGCGCCAATGTCCATGGCGTGCGTGCCCAGCCAGATCAGGTGCGAATTCAGGCGGCTCAGCTCGGCAAGCACCACGCGCAGATACTGGCCCTTGGCCGGTATCTCAAGGCCCAGCAGCTTTTCAACCGCCAGTGAATAGCAAAGATTGTTCGAGAGCGGGTCAAGATAGTTGACCCGGTCGGTAAGCGGCACCACCTGGTGATAAAACTTCGCCTCGCAGGTTTTCTCAATGCCCGTGTGCAGGTAGCCGAGGTCGGGCTGCAGGCGGACCACTATCTCGCCGTCCAACTCGACAACCACGCGCAAAACACCGTGCGTCGCGGGGTGCTGCGGGCCCATGTTGACCACCATGTGCTGGTCGTGCGCGCCTTCCGCAACGGGAGCTTCCAGAATCTGTCTCTCCGCCATTATCTGTAGCCCTCCACAGGGTAATCCTTGCGCAACGGGTGGCCATCAAATTCATCGGGCAGCATGATGCGCACCAAATTAGGATGGCCGTTGAAGCGGACGCCAAAAAGATCGAAGACCTCGCGCTCGTAAAAATTTGCCGAGGGCCATACCGATGTGATGGAGTCAATGGCGTCACCGACAAACGTGCGCAGCCGGATGTGCTCCTTGAACTTGTGTGAAAGCAGATGATAGCTCAATTGAAAACGGGGTTCGGCGGGGAACCAGTCTACCGCCGTCATGTCCTCAAAAAAGTTGTACCCGGCCGCCTGAAGTTGCCTTGCCGCTGCGCATATCGCCTCCGGCGCGACCGATACAGTCAACTCGCCACGGTCATGCTTCGCATCGGTGAACCACTCCGGCTTCCATATGGCTGAAACAGCCGTCAGCGCCTTTACGGCCGGGTGATCGCTCATCCCTTCCATCACTGCGGACTTGGTTTGCATTTCAACGCTCATCCCTGCCTGAACTCCTCAGTCCCTTCGTCCCCTGGTTCCTGCGTTAAAGGTCCGCGCGGTCGTCTGACCACTTCAAAATGCCCTTGCGGATGATGTAAAACAGGCCCACGGCGACGAACCCGAGATATACAACAATCTCCCAAAACCCGAACAACCTCGAACATCCCAGCGAAGGCAGCTTTTTGTAGATTACGGCCCAGGGAATCATAAAGACGCCTTCAACATCGAACAGGATGAACAACATCGCGACCATATAAAAACGCACGCTGAACCGGCCGCGCGCATCGCCCTGCGGCATCATGCCGCACTCATACGTCTGCTGTTTGACCTTCGAAAAGCGGCGACGCCCGATGAACCACGAGGCCACAAGCATGAAGATTCCCAATCCAATGGCAAAGCAGATGTGCATCAATAAAGGCAGATATTGCCAGGAATAGGGAACTGTCATGCCGGGCACCTCCTCCGGTTGCAGAAATGCTGATCTGAAAAGAATAGGGAAGACCCTTCGAGCAACAGACCGCTGCTTTGAGCTTAGGTTCCGTACCTCTTACTAGTCAAGGAATCTGGGCAACTCTTTTCAATTGAAAACAAAAGAGAATTTGGTGATGCCCGTCACTGAAAAATGTATTTTCTGTCGATGCAATTCGACCCCGCCGTCTTCGCCTGCATGTACTTGCCAAGACTTTTCCCATTGCTGCCATTCACCCACTGTCCAATTCCCAAACAGATACAGTACCCCCGTACTCTCGGAGAAAT
>JAJXXN010000332.1 GCA_021781075.1 Acidobacteriota bacterium
AGAGCAGCAGCGGGTTTTGTAGAGGGTTGAGAAGCGCTATGGCGCGGCGATAGCTTGTGGCGAGAAAGTTCATGGGGAGTTGCCTTTCCTGTGTTTGCTTTGATCAAATTTCCGGCGCGCAAAGCCAGCCGAGTTCAGCCCAGTTTTCAAACCAGGCACGCAGTTTTGCGGCGCGGTTTGACGCGGGGATGCGCGTTCCCTTGAAACCTTGTGAGATGGCTGCGCCCAGTGTGGCGCCGCATTCAATGGCACTGAGGATTGCGTGCTCCTCTTTCTCAATGCGCTTGAAGTAAACGCTGAAATCGACGCGATGGACGGCGAGCCAGGTTGATTTGCTGCGCATGGCAGCGAGCTTGAGCGGCTTCAGTTCTTCGCGCGCGTCGTTGCGGCCGGCCTCGGTGGGCTGAGCGCGTTCGCGGTGCTGCGCATCGAGGACCAGTTCATCTGCCGGATACTTCAGTGCCACGAGGCGCAGGTGGGGCTGGAGGCGGACGCGCGACTCCGCGGTGAGATGAAGCGCCTCCGCCACTGCCAGTGGCTTGAGTTCTGCGTTGTCAAATGCCTCGATGAAGGCCCATTCGATGTTGGCAACGTCGACGGCGAGCTTGTGGCGGCGACCGGTACACTCTGCATGGGAAGCGAGCCATTGGGGCAGTTTGGAGCCGAGGTTGCGCAGGGTAAAGGAGCGGCTGGGATGGGCGGAGAGATAGGCGACGGCGAGTTGGTGATAACTACGGCTGCCCAGCAGTGCGCGCAGCGAGCTGAAATCCTCGGCCAGTGAGTCGAGCACGCGATACCAGTACTGCTGGTTGTAGAGTTCAAGGCGCTCGAATGCATCCAGCCGCGAATTTGGCGCGATGACGCGTTCTGAGATTGCGCGTGTGGAGCGGCCTTCGGGTGTGCTCTCGCGCATGCCATCGTCGGCAGTAAGCGGTGTCATGATGACCGCGGCAAGCTGGCGCTGCAACTCGGCAAGTGGCATGGCGGCATTGGCCATCAGAGCACCCCCGCTAGATTTGAGTCCGGCTGTGCGGCAGGCTTGGCCGCCTCAAGATATTTGTTGGCCTTGAGCGCCTCGTTGTGGACCTCGTCGAAGGTGGGGATGTGGTCATCCCACTCCAGCAGCGTGGGCGTGTAACCGGCGCGCTCAATGGCGCGGGCGTACAACTGCCAAACGGGATCGATGACCGGGTGGTCGTGCGTGTCGAGGATGTATTTTTCGTAACGGCTGTGCCCGGCGATGTGTATCTGCGCAACACGCCCGGCGGGGATGGAGTTGACGTAGAGCATCGGGTCAAAGTCGTGGTTGACGCTGGAGACGTAGATATTGTTGACGTCCAGAAGGATGCCACAGTCGGCGCGCTCCACCACCTCGTTGAGAAACTCCCACTCGGTCATTTCTGAATCCTTGTAGGCCATGTAGCTGCTGACGTTTTCAACGGCAACAGGTATCTCGAGATAGTGCTGTGCCTGCTTGACGCGCTCGACGGTCCTGTGGACCGCCTCCCATGTATAGGGAAGCGGGATCAGGTCGTGCGTGTAAGTGCCGTCCACGCTGCCCCAGCAGAGATGGTCGGTGAGCCAGGGGGTATTCGTGCGGCGAACAAGTTGCTTCAAGCGCCGCAGATGCTCCGGGTCGGGCTCGGTGGCTGAACCGAAGTACAGGGAGACGCCATGCTGCACGATGCGGTATTGCTCCAGGATGCGGTCGAGCACCTGCATGGGGCGGCCGGCATCACACAGGAAGTTTTCACTGATGATTTCAAACCAGTCCACAACGGGCTTTTGTGAAAAGATGTGGCTGTAGTGCGGAATGCGCAGGCCGATGCCAACGCCGTGATCCGAATATGAATTGAATCGATTGCCTGCCATTGCCATCTCCGGATGCGGCGGGGTGCGGAGGAGCGTGCAGCCGACAAGGAAAACCGCCAGGTGTCAGGCTGCATGCTCCGCATGTTTCTTGTGCGTAAGGATTAGAGGGCCTGCGGCATTTTGGAGCCGTCGGTGGCGCAGCCGCCCTTGCCCTTGCAGGAGTTCTTGCCCTTGCAGCCGTTGTCGCTGGACTTGCAGCCACCCTGGCCCTTGCAGGAGTTCTTGCCCTTGCAGGAGTGCTTGCTGGTGTCGTCCATGGAGACCTGGCGTACACCGGCCTTGGTGGCCTTCACGCTGGTTCCGGAGTGGATGCCCTGGGCTGCGATGGTGGTGCCGCTCAGCAAGCCGGTAAGAGCCGCCGAAAGGAGAATTGCATTTGCCTTCTTCATTTGCTTTGACCTCGTATCGATGAAGTGTGAGAAGCGGATGACTCCGCAATTGCGGTTGACGGTGGCTGCCGTGTCCGAAGCGGCGGCTCCGCGGTTGGTTGCTACAACAAAGTAGAGTAAACAACTCCAAAAAGGTTACAAGCGAAATATGCCCCTGTAAATACTTTTCGGGCTGCTTGTTTTTGTTGGGTCAAAGTGTTGAAATACAAAGACTGTAAGCAGTGCTTTGCCAGAGGATTGCAATTCGAATAAGCTGGTAGTCCGGTATACAACCAAGGTTTTTAACAAAACTGTAAAAGAGAGGCCACTTGAAGGGTAGATTGTTGAGTTACAGCAGCGTGGCGCTGGCCTTGTTGCAGAGCGCATGCACGGCTGTGCTTGCTTTGAGCGGGCTGCGGGTGCTGATCGGTTTGACGGCATTGGCGGCTGCGAGTGGGACTTATGCGCCGGCGCGCGGGTTCCATGCGGATGTGCTCCGGATTCCCATGCTGGTACTGGCGACGCTGGGCGCGGTGGTTAATCTCTTTGTTCTGGCGCGTGTCTGGCGGCTGCGGGCGCGGGCTGGAAGCTGGCGGAAACGTGAGGTCACGCCAAAGGAAAAACGCAATGAGCGGTGGCAGGTGGCACTGGCGATTGTGACTCTGGCTTTGGTTGCCCTTGAAGTGTGGACGCACCCGATGGTGCATAAGAAACCGCCCGCAATGCAAGGCATTCACAGCTACTGATTAATCGGTCTTTGCCAGTTCCTGGTCGAGGCGCTGGTGCAGCCGTTCGCTGTAGCCGGCCGGTATTTCAAAGACGCGGCCGTCGCCGATGAGAACGACGACGTTGCGGGTCGAATCCATGACTGCGGAGCAGATATCGCAATGCTCCATGTGACGGTCGATGTCGGCGCGCAGTTGGGGGTCGATCTCGCCGTCAATATAGGCGGAGATGTGTTCCCAGACGTGATTGCAGTCAATTTTCATCGTGCGCCTTCCCTGCCCATACCCCAAAAAGCGCGCTTTTTACGGGGCGCGTAAAGTGGAAGTTGCGGCGCAAGTTCGCGCTGCAACATGATTCTGGCCCGGTGCAGCCGGACCTTTACTGCGGCCTCACTGATGCCGAGTGCCGCGGCCGTCTCGCGGCCATCCATTTCTTCGATGTCGCGAAGGAGCAAAACGTTACGATAGAGCTCCGGAAGTTGCCCAATGGCCTGCCGCAGCAGTTGGCCAAGTTCTTTGCGCTCCAGCGCCTCAGAGGGGATCTCCCGCCAATCGGTGAGGGCTAGTGGGGTTACCTCCCCGCCCGGCGTCTCAAGCCCGGCTTCAAGGGATTCCTCTTGGCGCCTGCCAGCCTTGCGTATGCGTGCCAGGGCCTCGTTGCGTGCGATGGCAAGGGCCCAGGTTTTGAACTTGGCATCGCCACGGAAACTGGAGAGGTGGCGGAAGATGCTGATGGCTGTGTCCTGGGCAGCGTCCTCAGCGTCCTGCTCATTTTTGAGCAATGAGTAACAGAGGAAGTAGATGGACCGCTCCACGGGACGAATGAGCTGGTGGAAGAGCTGGCGGTCGCCGGCGAGGATCCGGGCGATCAGTTCATCCAAATTTTGCTCAACCGCATCCATGAATTGCCCTTGGCTGCTCCAAAACGATGAGTGTAGGATACCCGCCTGGTAAAAAAAATGATACAGGAG
>JAJXXN010000266.1 GCA_021781075.1 Acidobacteriota bacterium
CGCCGCGGAGATTGCGATGGAGCACAACCTGGGGATGACGTGCGACCCGATCGGCGGGCTGGTGCAGATCCCGTGCATCGAGCGCAACGCGATGGGCGCGGTGAAGGCGGTGAATGCATCGCGCATTGCGATGAATGAGGAGGGCGCGCACAAGGTCTCGCTGGACCAGGTGATCCGAACAATGTATGTGACGGGGCTCGACATGCAAAGCAGGTATAAGGAAACAAGCCTTGGCGGGCTGGCGTTGAACGTGATTGAGTGTTGAGGGAGTCCCACTGATTGCAATGCGCGCGCGACGCAACCAGAAGATCAACAGCCGCATTGGGGCCCGGTTTGAGCCGATGATTTGACATGGGAGCGAAGGGGTTATTTGAGAAGCGTCACAGTGCGGCCCGATGGAGCAAAGTAGAGTGGCACAGCGCAGCCAATGACGGCGCGGTGATTCGTGATTCAAATTGCGACATCGGGGGCGCGGTGATGTTGCGCAGGTGAGAGAAGAGATTGGGAGAAGAAAAAATACCGAGGGAAACAGAGCGGATGAAGCGAAGGAGTGTCAAGAAAATATTTTCGAAAAAATGTTTTTTTTTCTTGACACAGGCTCTCAATAATTCTATACATTCATCAACTGCAGTTTTCAAAGCTGCAGACGATGTAAACACATCGAAAAGGGAGAATAGGACAATGGCAACTAAGAAGGCAGCCAAGAAGGCCGTTAAGAAGGCAGCAAAGAAGCCGGCGAAGAAAGCCGCAAAGAAGACCGCGAAAAAGAAGTAACAGCGGACTTCCCAACACAATCCAACACGCACGGGGGACGCGGCAAGCGTCCCCCGTGGTGCGTTTGGGGCAAGTTGGGGAGCGGAGTGAGTGCGCAGTAGCGCAGCGGGCTGCCTCACTGTCTGAATCAAGTGAATGGAGTTACACTCCAGTTGAGATGAGGCGTTGGCGATGACAAGGCGGCGGTGGATTGCGGAGAGGTGGGATGAGGCGACGGCGGCGATCACCGGGGCGCAGGCCGAGCATTTTGCGCGCGTGTTGCGGGGACAACCGGGGATGCATGCCGATGTGGTGGCGGGTGGCCGGGTGTATCACGCCGAGGTGGCTGCGTCCTCCAACGCGGAGGTGCGATTCAACTTGCTGACGGAGATTGAGGCCGAGCCCTCGTTGCCGATTACGCTGGTGCTTTCGATTTTCAAGTATGACCGCATGGAGTGGGCGTTGGAGAAGGCAGTCGAGCTGGGCGTGTCGGAGATTGTGCCGGTGATTGCAAGGAGAACGGAAAGGCACCTGGCACAATCGGCGGAGAAGCGCGCCGAGCGCTGGCGCCGGATTGCGCACGAGGCGTCACAGCAATCACGCAGGTCGGATACGCCGATGGTCCATGCGCCGGTTGCCTTGCTGGAACGAATCCGCGCCGTGCCACGTGGCACGCGGCTGGTGTTGGCGGAGCAGGAGCGGACGACTACGTTGCGTGCGGCGCTGGAAGCGGCGCAGTCCGCGGGCGGCAATGAAATGCCGACGATCGAACTTGCAATCGGGCCTGAGGGCGGGTGGGCGCCGGAGGAAGAGGCGCTGTTTGACGCGAATGGTTGGACGGCGGTGAGCCTGGGCCCAAGGATTCTGCGCGCGGAGACGGCGGCAATTGCGGCGCTTTCAGTCACGGCGTCGATGCTGGAGTGAACGCAGGGCCCAGGGAGCAGTGCTCAGGGGATTGAATAGACCAGTCGGCATGAGCGAAAAACAGCCGGAGGCGATGCATGCCTCCGGCTGTTTGATTGTGGAAAACGCGGCGCAATCATGCAGAAGGCAGAGCCGCGATGACGGCGTCGGCGAACTGGCTTGTGCCGGCCGTGCCGCCTACATCGCGCGTGAGGGTCTTCTTTTCTGCGTAGACAGTCTCGATTGCCTTTTGCACGCGGTCGGCGGCGGAGTGCTCGTCGATGTGGCGGAGCATGAGTACGGCGGACTGGAGCAGGGCGGTCGGGTTTGCAAGGTCCTTGCCCGCGATGTCGGGCGCGGAGCCATGCACGGCCTCGAAGATGGCGCAATCCGTGCCGAGGTTGGCGCCGGGGACGAGGCCGAGGCCACCGACAAAAGCGGAGCAGAGGTCGCTGATGATGTCGCCGTAAAGATTCTCAAGGAGCAGCGTGTCATATTGCCAGGGGTTCATGACCAGCTGCATGCAGGTGTTGTCGACGATGTGCTCGGCGTATTGCACCTCGGGATAATCTTTGCCGACCTTGCGCGCGCAGTCGATGAAGAGCCCGTCGGAGAGCTTCATGATGTTGGCCTTGTGGATGGCGTGGATTTTTTTGCGTCCATGCTTGCGCGCGTACTCGAAGGCGAACTGGGCGATGCGCGTGGAGCCTTTTTCGGTGATGATTTTGATGGCCTCGACGACGCCGGGGACCACCTCGTGCTCGATGCCGACGTAGAGGCCCTCGGTGTTTTCGCGGACGATGAGGAGGTCGATGTTGGGGTATTTGGTCTCGAGCCCGGGCAGGCTTTTGACGGGGCGGAAGTTCGCAAAGAGGTCGAATTTTTTGCGCAGGGTGACGTTGATGCTTTTGAAACCGCCGCCGATGGGGGTGCCGACGGGGCCCTTCATGGCGACGCGGTTTTTCTCGATGGAGTGGTAGAGCTCGGCGGGGATGTATTCGCCTTGGGTTTCAAAAGCGTCCGCGCCGGCGGCAAAGCGCTCCCAATTGAATTTGACGCCTGTGGCTTCGAGGATGCGGAGAACTGCGTTGGTGACCTCGGGTCCGATGCCGTCGCCGGGGATGAGGGTGATGGTGTGTATGCGGGGAGCGGTCATGATTTTTTTCCTTTGTGGTGATGGCCGAGGAGGGACTCGAGCGCGGTTTTGAATTCGGCAATGTCCTGGAAGTCGAGGTAGACGCTGGCGAAGCGGATATAGGCGACGGTGTCGAGTTCCTTGAGGTGGTCCATGATGAGGGCGCCGAGTTCGTTGGTGGAGCGTTCCCGCTCGGGCGAATCCATGAGGAAACCCTCGCAAGCGTCTACGATGGCCTCGAGCCGCGCGGCGGAGACGGGGCGCTTCTCGCATGCGCGGAGCAGGCCGTTCAATATCTTCTGGCGCTCAAAGCGTTCGCGGCGGCCGTCTTTTTTAACAACCATGTAGGGGATTTCGTCGATGCGCTCGTAGGTGGTGAAGCGGCGGTTGCACTGCTCGCACTCACGGCGGCGGCGGATGGAGTCGGCTTCCTTGCTTTCGCGCGAGTCAACAACGCGGTCCTGGCCGAATCCGCAGAATGGGCATTTCATACAATTTCAATTTTAGTCGATTTGAGGCGCGGATTGCCTGCATGCGCCATTCATGCATTGCCGAATGGCCCGATCGGGGAAGGAATCAATCAAAAAGCGAATGCCGAGGCGGCGCCACGGGCTTTGTGTTTTCAGGCGAATTGTTGCGGACGTTGCCCACTGCATCGCTGACGGTCCATGCGTCGAGGATTGCGGGGTCGCAGGGCTTGAGGAGCTCAATGGGCGGCGGAGAGTCTGGCGTGGGAGTGAGCCAGCGCGCGTAATCGCCGGGTGCGAGGATGACGGGCATGCGGTCGTGGATGGCGGCCATGAGCTGGTTGGCGGCTGTGGTGAGGATGGTGAAGGTTTCAAGCGCTGCGCCGTCCGACCCGTGCCAGCACTCCCATAGTCCGGCGAAGGCAAGCGGCTGGCGCGATTTGAGCGCGATGCAGAAGGGTTGCCGCTCCTTGGTGGTGATGCGCTGCCACTCATAGAAACCATCGGCGGGCACGAGGCAGCGACGGGTTTTGAGCGCGGCGCGAAATGCGGGCTTGGTTTCAATTTCCTCACTGCGCGCATTGAAAGTTTTAAGGCCGATTCCGGCGTCTTTTGCCCAGGAGGGGATGAGCCCCCAGCGCGCGGGGGCGAGCTCGC